>JAGQIB010000400.1 GCA_020431545.1 Gemmatimonadota bacterium | reverse complement strand
AACCCGGAGGTCGCGGTGACCGACACGCAGACGTTGCCGGAGCCGACGCGGGCCGAACCGGTAGAGACCGCGCCGACGATCCGCGTGACGAACACCGTCGCCCCGGCCGCCGGCACCCCGAAGGACGACGTGTCCGCCCGTCTCGCCTCGGTTCGCCGGGCGCTGACGCAGGGCGACTTCCGCGGGGCGCACGCGCTGATCGAGAACGCGATGACCGACTTCGCGGCGGACGCCGACGCGCGCCGCAACGTGCAGCTCTGGACCGGCATCCTCGCGTTCGAGGAGGGCCGCCTCGACGAGGCGCTCGCGACGTTCCGGGGCCTCGACGCCTCCGCCTCCTACGAAGCGAGCGGCTTCGGCGCAGGCACCGTGGCGAACTGGGAGGCCCGCGTGCTGCTGGCGCAGGGCGACGTCCGCGGCGCCATCGCCGCGCTCGACGGCGTCGGCGCCGACGACCCGAACGAATACGCCGCCGCCCGTCTGTGGGAAGGCATGGCGCTCGCTTCTCTCGGCATGACCGAGCTCGCGGAGCGCACGTGGGAACGTCTGCCCTCGGACATGGGTTCGCGCGTGTCGGGCGCGGGCCAGGGCGCGGTGAAGTCGGCCGAATTCCTCGCGGGCGCGATCGCCGACAAGGACTACCGCACCGCGGTGTCGTCGATCGACGGGTACCAGAACGACATGTACTTCTTCCTCGGGTGGCGAGCCCGCCAGGAGAAGCAGCTCGACGTCGCCCGCGACAACTACCGCAAGGTCCTGGACAGCTCCCGCGGCCACGAGTTCCCGTTCGACCTCGCCCGCTCGGAGATCGACGGCAAGGGCCTCGGCGGCGAGTGGCCGGCCGAATAGCCGCGCCCCGAATCCCCACCTCGAAGCGCCCGGGCCCCCGCGGTCCGGGCGTTTTCGCGTCATTCGGGGTGCTCCCACGCCGGCGAGCGCGAGCCGCGTGTCCCGTCGCCTCGCCCCCCACGCTCCGAGAGAGTCCTTTCGACACGGCGCGGCCGGGGCCCGGGAGTCGGCGATCTCCATTCAAGTCATTTAGAAACAGCGACTTGCGGGGATTCTCGAGAACTGGCCCGCGGGTTGCTTTGGTGATGGGCAGCGAGTCGGACCGGACATGACCTCGGTTCCCGCCGGAGAGGATCCGGACCGACCCGCGAGGACAGAATCGGGGAGCCTGAGCTCGAGTCGAATCGCGGAGGGGTCGGCGAGAGGGAGGGCTCCCCGAGTTCTGTCCTTGGTGGTTCGGAAAGTGTGTCTGCCCCGAATCACCCCGCGGTCCCAGCAATCCTGGTCATCTGTCGCCTCGACCGGGATGAGATCCGCACCGATCCGGACATCGGTTCTTGCGCGCGGAGCCCAGACACACTTTTCGCACCACAATGGGGTAAGTTGAGGTCGGTGCTCCGGGTGGGGTTCGGAGACCTTGCGATGGAGGTCGCGTGCGGGGCGTGGACGGGGCACGAGCGAAGCCGGACGCCGCGATCGCACTTCGCGCGGCCCGGACGGCGGCCGGATGGGCGGTCTCCGCGGCGGTTCTGCCGGCGGCCTGTCTGGCCGCGACCCTGACGCTGATCGCCGGCACGGGGTGCGAGCGGCAAGGCACACCGGACACGGCGCGCACCGGGGCGGTCGACTCCACGAGCGCCACCGCCGAGGTGATATCGCGCGGTCGCGCGGGTCTGCACGCGGTGGTGCCGTCGGTCGCGCTGGTCGGCGAGCCGGTGAAGCTCACGGTGGCGCCGCTCACGGACCTCGGCACGCCGGACCTCAAGTGGCGGGGCACGCTGGAGATCGAATCGACCGACAGCGCCCTCGTGTCGTTCGGGCCGTTCGCGGCGCATCAGGGCTCCTTTGCGCGGGACATCGTGTTCCGGACCCCCGGGTTCCAGCGAGTGACGGTGCGGAGCGATCACGGCGAGACCACGATCGCGGGACCGGTGTTCGTGGCGCGCACCGAGGAGGAGCTGCGGGTGCGGGCCGGTGAGCCGGCGCGGCGCCTGTACTGGGGCGACGCGCACGGACACACGGACCTCGGCGACGGAACGAATCCCCCCGCCACCTATCTGGCGTACGCGCGCGACGTCGCTCGCCTCGACTTCACCTGCGTGTCGGAGCACGATCTGCAGCAGTACCTGGACGTGGGCTTCGACACGGTGCCGAGCGGATGGGACTCCGTGCGCACCGTGGCCGAGGAGTACCGACGTCCGGGATTCGCGGTGCTGCTCGGGTGGGAGTGGTCCTCGCGCGAGTGGGGTCATCGCGTGGTGCTCTTCCCCGGCGACGAGCCGCGCTACGTCTCCTTCCGGCACGCCCCGACGCCGGCCGCGCTCGCGCGCGAACTCGCCGGCACCGGCGCCGTCTCCGTGCTCGCGCACCCGACGGGCTCACGCCTCACGCCGCCCGTCGTGTGGGAGGGCTACGTTCCCGGATTCGATCGCGCGATCGAGATCTACTCGGGGCACGGATCGAACGACGAGTCGGACTTTCGCGAGACGTCCGATCCGGATCCGGCCCGGAGCGCGCTGGAGTCGATTCGCCGAGGGCTGCCGCTCGGGATCGTGGCGTTCTCGGACACGCACCTCTCCACGCCGGGAAACCCGTGGCCGCCGGAGATTCGCGACGCGCCGTGGCCCGGCGGTCTGACCGCCGTGTGGGCGGAGCAGCCGACCGAGGCGTCGATCCTCGACGCCATCGCGAACGGGCGCTGCTACGCGACTTCCGGACCGCGCTTCTACGTGGAGGCCACGCTCGACGATCGCACCTTCGGCGAGACCCTGGAGCTTCGCGCCGGCACGAGCGCGAGATTGCGGGCCACGGTCGCGGCGCCGGGGATCCTCCGGGAGGTGCAGGTCCGGCTCGGAGACGAGGTGTACCGGAAGTTCGCGGGCGGCGGCCCCCAGATGGAGATCGAGCTCACCGTCGGCCCGTTCGACGAGAGCACGGCGGTCTGGCTGACCGGACGCTCCGACGACGACGAACGGCTCTGGACGACGCCGATTCGCGTCCTCGTGCCCTGAAGGCCCCCGAGACCCAGGCGAACGACCGTTCGTTCGCACTCGCCGATCCGCGGGCTTTCCCGTCCGTTAGCGCCGCGGTAGACTCCGCCGACCTCAGGCAAACTTCGGCGCCGGCGCGAGTTACCGATCGTTCGCACCGCCGGCCCGAGCCATCCCTCAGGGAAGGAGCGGAACGTGGCAGACCTGACGAAGGATCTCGTCGTCATCGGGAGCGGCCCCGGGGGGTACGTCGGGGCGGTCCGGGCGGCCCAGCTCGGCCTGAACGTCGCGATCGTCGAGAAGGACCGCCGCCTCGGCGGGACGTGTCTGCTGCGCGGCTGCATTCCCACGAAGGCGCTCCTGCACTCGGCCGACCTCGTGCAGGAGATGCGCGAGTCCAAGAAGCACGGGATCCTCGCGGATAACGTGCGCGTGGACTTCCCGGGCGTGATGAAGCGCAAGGGCGTCATCGTCGACAAGTCCGCCGCCGGCGTGAACTACCTGATGAAGAAGAACAAGATCGAGGTCGTGTCCGGTCTCGGGCGGATCGAAGGTCCGGGGCACGTCTCGGTGAAGGGTGAGGGCGGCACGACGAACATCCGCACCAAGAACATCCTCATCGCCACCGGCTCCGTCCCCCGCCGGATTCCCGGCGTGAACGTGGACGGAAAGCACGTGGTCACCTCGGACGAGATTCTCGAGCTCGAGCAGCTGCCGGAAAGCCTGATCGTGCTCGGCGCCGGCGCGGTCGGCGTCGAGTTCGCTTCGGTGTTCTCGCGCCTCGGCTCGAAGGTCACGGTGGTGGAGCTGTTGCCCCGCTTCCTTCCGATCGAAGACGAGGAAGTCTCCAAGGAGTTCGAGAAGGCATTCCGCAAGCGCGGCATCGAGTGTCTGCCGGACACGCGCATGGGCAAGGTCGAGACGACGGCGCACGGCGTGCGGTGCACGGTGCAGAGCAAGAAGGGCGAGGAGTCCCAGCTCGAGGCGGCGATGCTGCTCGTCGCGGTGGGTCGTGCGCCCTACCTCGAGGGACTCGGCGCGCGCGAGGCGGGCGTGAAGATCGACGACCGCGGCTTCGTCCCCGTGGATGATGCGTACCGCACGAACGTGCCCGGCATCTGGGCGATCGGCGACGTGATCCCCACCGCCCAGCTCGCGCACGTCGCGTCGGCGGAGGCGATCGTGGCCGCGGAGCACATGGCGGGCGCCGAGACGCGCCCGGTGAACTATCTCACCACGCCGAGCTGCACGTACTCGGATCCCGAGGTCGCCTCGGTGGGCCTGAGCGAGAAGGCCGCGAGGGACGCGGGCTACGACGTCGTCGTGGGCAAGTTCCCGTTCTCCGCGAGCGGCAAGGCGCGCATCCTCGAGGCGACGGAAGGCTTCGTGAAGATCGTCTCCGAGAAGAAGTACGACCAGGTGCTCGGCGTGCACATCATCGGCCCCAAGGCGACGGAGCTGATCGCCGAGGCGGGGCTCGCGCTGCAGACGGAATGCACCACGGAAGAGATCGCGCGCCTGATGCACGCGCATCCCACCCTGTCGGAAGCGATGCTGGAGGCCGCGCACGGCGTCCACGGCAACGCGGTGCACATCTGATCGTGGAGTCTTCTGTGTCCTCGAAACGTCCCAGCAAGCGTGCGTTCGCGTCCGGGTCGCTGGCGCCGCAGCGCACCGTCGGCGGCGAGACGGGTGCGGAGGCCGCGAGCCTGACCGCCGAGCAGAAGCTCGACATCTGGCAGTGGCTGCAGAAGAACCGCATGGTGGAGGAACGCCTCGGTCTGCTGTACCGGACCGGCAAGGTCGTGGGCGGCCTGTACACGTCGCTCGGCCAGGAGGGCATCTCCGTCGGCACGGCGTACGCGCTGGAGCCCCAGGACTGGGTCGGCCCGCTGATCCGCAATCTCGGCGTGATGCTCGTCCGCGGCGTGCGCCCGCGCGAGGCATTCACGCAGTACTGCGCACGCGCCACGAGCCCGACCGGCGGCCGCGACGGCAACACGCATTTCGGCAATCCGGAGAAGCGGATCGTCGCGCCGATCTCGCACCTCGGCGCGGTGATCCCGGTCATGGCCGGCATCGCGCTCGCCGCGAAGAAGCGCGGCGAGAACGCCGTGTGCGTCACCTGGATCGGGGACGGCGGCACGTCGACCGGGGATTTTCACGAGGGGCTGAACCTGGCGGCGGTGCTCGACCTGCCGCTCGTGCTCGTGGTCGAGAACAACGGCTACGCGTACTCCACGCCGACCCGCATGCAGACGCGGCCGGAGGATCTCGTCGCGAAGGCCGACGGATACGGGCTTCCGGCCGAGATCGTCGACGGCAACGACGTGCTCGCGGTGTACGACGCGATGCGACGCGCGACCACGCGAGTGCGCGACGGCGGCGGCCCCGTGATGCTCGAGATGAAGACGTTCCGGATGAAGGGACACGCCGAGCACGACGACGCGAAGTACGTTCCGCCGGAGCTGTTCGAGGAATGGCGGCGGCGCGACCCGCTCGTGCTCTACGATCGCGTGCTGGAGGAGGAAGGAATCCTCACGCGGGCCGAGCGCGACCGGCGCGTGGCCGAGCTGAAGGCCGAGATCGACGCCGATGCGGAGTTCGCGGTGGCGTCGCCCACGCCGGATCCGCGGTTCGCGTTCGGTCGCGTGTACGCGGACGACGGCGGGCCCGGTCCGCTGCCCGGTCCGGCCTGGGGGCCGGCCGGCGCCACGCGCCTCGGCCGGGGTCTTCCCGGCGGCGATCGTCACGACGTTCGCGACCCGCGGGGAGGGAACGCCTGATGGCCGCCGGAACGACCTACATCGAGGCGATCCGCGAGGCGATGGCCGAGGAGATGCGACGCGACGACTCCGTGCTCGTCATCGGCGAGGACGTCGGAACTTACGGCGGCGCGTTCCGCGCGACGGCCGGCTTCCTCGAGGAGTTCGGTCCGGAGCGCGTGATCGACACGCCGATCTCGGAGTCCGGGATCGTGGGAATGTCGGTGGGCGCCGCGATGAACGGCCTGCGGCCGATCGCGGAGATGCAGTTCATCGACTTCCTCTCGAACGCGTTCAACCAGGTCGTCAACATGGCCGCGAAGCTGCGCTACCGGCAGAACATCGGCGTGCCGATCGTGGTGCGCGGACCGTGCGGCGGCGGCGTGCACGGCGGCCCGTACCACTCGCAGAACGTGGAGAGCCACTACCTCTCCACGCCCGGTCTCAAGATCGTGGAGCCCGCCACCGCGCGCGACGCCAAGGGATTGATGAAGGCGGCGATCCGCGACCCGGATCCGGTGTTGTTCTTCGAGCACAAGTTCCTGTACCGGCGCATCAAGGAAGACCTGCCGGACGAGGACTGGGTGGTTCCTATCGGAAAGGCCGCGACCGCCCGCGAGGGCGAGGATCTCACGGTCGTCACGTTCGGCGCGTGCGTGCACCACGCGCTCGAGGCGGCCGACCGGCTCGACCACGAAGGACTGTCCGTGGAGGTGATCGACCTCCGCACGCTGCTGCCGCTGGATCGCGAAGCGCTCCACGCGACGGCGAAGAAGACGAGCAAGGTGATCGTGTACCACGAGGCGACCCGCACCGGCGGCATCGGGGCGGAGATCTCCGCGATCCTCGCGGAGGAGTGCTTCGAGTGGCTGGACGGTCCCGTGCTCCGGGTGACGGCTCCGGACACTCCGGTGCCCTACGCCCCCCCCCTGGAGGCCGCGTTCCTCCCGGGGCCGGAAGACCTGATCGACGCTGCCCGGTATCTCGCCGGCTACTAGGAGGATCCGATGGACGTGATCATGCCCCAGATGGGCGAGAGCATTGCCGAAGGCACCATCGTCAAGTGGCTGAAGAAGCCGGGCGACACGGTCGAGAAGGACGAGCCGCTGTTCGAGATCTCCACCGACAAGGTCGACGCCGAGATTCCGTCGCCGGCCGACGGCGTGCTGTCCGAGATCCTCGTGACCGAGGGCAACACGGTCGAGGTGAACACCGTGGTGGCGCGCATCGGCGACGCCGGTTCGGCCGCGGCCGCCGCGCCCGCGCCGAAGGCAGAGGCCAGGCCGGAGGCGAAGGAAGAGAAGCCCGCACCGGCTCCGGCGCCCGCTCCCGCCGCGAAGGCGGAGCCCGCTCCGTCGGCCCCGTCCTCGGCCCCCGCCCCGCGTCAGCCGGCACCGGCCCCGAGCGGCGGCGGGGTCGCGACGATGGAAGAGCGGCTGAAGGTCCGCTCCTCCCCGCTCGTGCGGAAGATCGCGGCCGAGCACGGCATCGACCTCACGCAGGTCGAGGGCACCGGCATCTCCGGGCGCGTGACGAAGGCCGACGTGGAGTCGTACCTCGACCGCATGGAGAGCCCGGCGGCCGCTCCGACGGCCGCCCCGGCAGCGGCAAAGCCCGCGGCTCCGGCCCCCGCCGCCGCGCCGCATGCGCCCGTCATCACGCCGAAGGCCGGCGACCGCGTGGAGCCGCTCTCGATCATGCGGCTCAAGATCGCCGAGCACATGGTGGAGTCGCGTCGCACCAGCGCGCACGTGCAGACGTTCTGGGAAGTCGACGTCTCGCACCTCGCGAAGCTGCGCAAGTCGCACGGCGAGGAGTACCTCAAGCGGAACGGCGTGAAGCTCTCGTTCACGACGTTCTTCGCGAAAGCCGCTTGCGACGCGCTGAAGGCCGTGCCGATCGTGAACGCGTCGATGTCCGGCTCCGACGTGATCTATCACGGCTCGATCAACCTCGGCATCGCCGTCTCGCTGGACTGGGGACTCATCGTGCCGGTGATCAAGAGCGCGGGCGACATGAACCTGGGCGGACTCGGCAAGTCGATCGCCGACCTCGCGGCGCGCGCGCGCTCCAAGAAGCTCTCGCCGGACGAGGTCACCGGCGGCACGTTCACGATCACGAACCCCGGCATCTACGGCGGACTGTTCGGCGCCCCGATCATCAACCAGCCGCAGGTCGCGATCCTCGGCCTCGGTGCGATCGAGAAGCGACCCGTCGTGGTGAACGACGCGATCGCCATCCGGGAGATGTGCTACATCTCGCTCTCCTTCGACCACCGCCTCATCGACGGCTCGGTGGCCGAGGAGTTCATGGGCGAGCTCAAGCAGAGTCTCCTGGCGATCGACGAGTCGTCGCTGTAGGCCACGCCGTGGCGCGCCTCCTGGAGGTCACTCGCCTCGGGATCGTCGAGTACGAAGACGGTCTCGACCTCCAGGAGGAGCTGCGGCGTCTCGTGACGGCGGGGGAGGCGGCCGAGCGCTTCCTCCTGCTGCAGCATCCCCCCGTGATCACGCTCGGACGGAACACGGGCGACGGCAACGTCGTCGCGTCGCCGGACGAGCTCGCGCGGCGCGGCATCGCGTGCTTCCCCGCGGGGCGCGGCGGCGACGTGACGTTTCACGGCCCGGGTCAGATCGTCGGCTATCCGATCGTGAACCTGCATCCCGACCGCCGCGACGTTCGACGCTACGTCCGCGACCTCGAGGAGGTGCTGATCCGCACGCTCGCGGACTTCGGCGTGGCGTCCGGCCGCATCGCGGGACTCACCGGCGTGTGGGTCGGCGATCTCAAGGTCGCGGCGATCGGCGTGCGGATCTCGCGCTGGGTGACCACGCACGGCTTCGCGCTGAACGTCGCCACGGACCTCTCGTTCTTCGAGACGATCGTCCCCTGCGGCATCACGGACCGGGGAGTCGCGAATCTCTCCCGGCTGGCCGGCGAGGAGATCCCGCTGCCGGCCGTCGAGGACCGGCTGGTGCGACACTTCGCCGACGTCTTCGAGCGCGAGGTCGCGGAGCGGGAGATCTCCAGCCGCAGCGCCCAGATCTGGCTCTGGCGGGAGGGCCCGGACGGGCGGGAGGTGCTCCTCCTGCACCGGGTCCCGGCCGAGGGCGACTTCTGGCAGCCGGTCACGGGGCTCCTGGAGGCGGGAGAGGCGCCGGCCGCGGCCGCCGCCCGGGAGGTCCGGGAGGAGACGGGGCTCGCTCTCGCCGCCGAGCCGGCCGATCTCGGATATGTCCGGGACTTCCGGATCGAGCCCGAGTACCTCGGGGACCGGGGTCCGCACCCCTGGATCAACCGGGAGCACGCCTTCGCGGCGAGAATCGACCCGAAAGCCGCGATCACCCTCTCCCCGACCGAGCACGACGAGTACCTTTGGACCGATCCCGAAACCGCGAGGCAACGACTGCGATGGAACGGAAACCGGCGAGCCCTGGACCGGCTGGAGCGCGAGCTCGCTCGATGACGGAGACGTCGGGCGGGGCTTCCTCCACGAACGGAAACGGGAACGGAAACGGTACGGGGAACGGTTCGACGGCCGGCCGCGGCGACGTCGGCGAGCCCGCGAGCCCGGCGCGCGATCCCTACGTCGTGAAGGGGCTCGCGGCCGAGAAGGTCGCGCCGACGTTTCCGAAGCCCGCGCGCAACCCGTTCCCCATCTTCGGGCAGCCCGAGATCGGCACCACCCCGCGCTCGCGCGGCCACCGCGAGTCGGAGCCGCGACGTCCGGAGTGGCTGAAGATCCAGCTCGACACGGGCGAGAACTTCAAGAACGTCCGCAAGATGGTGGATGGATTGAACCTGCACACCGTCTGCCAGGAGGCGCGCTGCCCGAACATCTACGAGTGCTGGTCCGACCGGACCGCCACGTTCATGATCTTCGGCGACACGTGCACGCGGCACTGCACGTTCTGTGCGATCTCGCGCGCGAAGGAAGGGCTGCCGCTGGATCCCGCCGAGCCCCGGAACGTCGCGAACGCGATCGCGCACCTGGAGCTCGCCCACGCGGTCATCACGAGCGTCAACCGCGACGACCTCGCGGACGGCGGCGCGTCCCACTTCGCGGAGACGATTCGCGAGGCCCGGGAGCGCAATCCGGAGTGCCGCATCGAGGTCCTCATCCCGGACTTCTGCGGGAACTGGGATGCCCTCCGCACCGTGCTCGACGCGGAGCCGCACGTCCTCAATCACAACACGGAGACCGTGCAGCGGCTGTACCCGAAGGTGCGGCCGGACGCCGACTACCGGCAGTCGCTCCGCCTGCTCGAGATCGCCGCGGGCGACAAGGCGAAACGCGCGATGTACACGAAGTCCGGCCTCATGCTCGGTCTCGGCGAGACGCGGGCCGAAGTGCGGCGCACGCTCGAGGACCTGCGCGCCGTCGACTGCGACATCGTCACGATGGGGCAGTACCTGTCCCCGTCGCGGAAACATCTCGGCGTGGAGAAGTACTACACGCCGGCCGAGTTCGACGAGCTGCGCGAGGAAGGCCTGGCTCTCGGATTCAAGTTCGTGGAATCCGGCCCGCTGGTCCGGAGCAGCTACCACGCCCGTCGTCATGCGGAGGGTGCCCGTGAATCCTGAGACCCTGGTCGAGACCAAGCGTCCGACCGCGCCGCCGGCGAAGCCGGACGCCTCCACCCTCGCCGGCATCTTCCGCCCGCGCTCGATCGCGGTCATCGGGGCGTCCACGAAGCGTGGCTCGATCGGTCGCGAGATCGTGCACAACCTGATCAGCGGAGACTTCAAGGGCAAGCTGTTCCCCGTCAATCCGAAGGCCGACTACATCCACTCGATCAAGGCCTACCCCTCGATCACCGACGTCCCCGACCCGGTGGATCTCGCGGTCGTGGTGGTACCGGCGCTCGCGGTGCTGGACGTCGCGCGCGAGTGCGGCGAGCGCGGCGTGAAGGGCCTCGTGGTGATCTCGGCCGGCTTCCGGGAGATCGGCGGCGACGGTGCCGCGCGCGAGAAGGAGCTGCTCGCGATCTGCCGTCAGTACGACATGCGCATGGTCGGCCCGAACTGCCTCGGCGTGTTCAACGCGGACCCGTCGGTGTCCCTGAACGCCACGTTCGCGCCGGGCATGCCGGCGGCGGGCCCCGTGGGCTTCGTCTCGCAGAGCGGCGCCTTGGGCATCGCGATCTGGACGGAGATGCAGAAGCGCAACGTGGGCTTCTCCCAGTTCGCCTCGATCGGCAACAAGGCCGACGTGACCGGCAACGACTTGATCGAGTACTGGGAGAACGACCCGAACACCGAGCTGATGGGACTCTACATCGAGAGCTTCGGGGATCCGCGCCGCTTCACGCACCTCGCGCGCCGCGTGACGAAGCGCAAGCCGATCCTCATGGTGAAGTCCGGGCGCACGGAGGCCGGCGCGAAGGCGGCGTCGTCGCACACGGGCGCGCTCTCGGGACTCGACCGCGCGACCGACGCCCTGATCCGTCAGACCGGCGTGATCCGCGCGCGCACGATCGACGACATGATGAGCCTGATGAGCGCGTTCGCCCGCTGTCCGCTGCCGCGCGGACGCCGGGTCGCCGTGCTCACGAACGCGGGCGGCCCCGCGATCATGGCGACCGATGCGCTGATCGGCTACGGCATGCAGCTCGCGGACATGGACGAGCCCACGCGCGAAAAGCTCGCGGAACGGCTTCCGGCCGAAGCGAGCGTCTCGAACCCGATCGACATGATCGCCTCCGCCGACACGGGCAACTTCCGCGCGTGCCTCAAGATCCTGCTCGAGTCCGAGTCCGTCGATCTCGTGATCGTCGCGTTCGTGCCGCCGATCATGGTGGATCCCATGGACGTCGTGGCGGCGGTCACGGAGACGAAGAAGGGCTCCGAGAAACCCGTCCTCATGGTGCTGATGGCGGAGGAGCAGTACTACGGGCGCATTCCGCGCGAGATTCCGGACGCGCCGCCGATCTACCGGTACCCGGAGTCGGCGGCCTACGCGGCGGCCGAGATGGCGAACCATGCGGCCTGGCGCGCCCACGACGGCGGCAGCATCCCCGAGGTGAACGCGGATCGCGAAGCAGCGCGGCGCATCGTGGCGGAGGCCGGGCGCCCCGGGCAGTACCTCGATTCCGATGCGGCCTACCGCATCCTCCAGGCGTACGGCTTCCCGCTCGCGGAGTGGCGCTGCGTGCGCACGGCGGACGAAGCGGCGGCCGCCGCGGACGAGCTCGGCTTCCCGGTGGCGCTGAAGGTCGCCGGCCGCAACATCGTCCACAAGTCGGACGTGGGCGGCGTGGCGTTGAATCTCAGGAACACACTGGAGCTCGAGGGTGCGTTCGGCCGCATGAGCCGGGCCGTGAAGCAGCTCGGGCACGATCCGGAGGCGGAGGGGTTCCTCGTCCAGCGGATGAGCGACGCGGGCCGGGAGGTCATCCTCGGGATGAGCACGGATCCCGTGATCGGCCCCGTGCTGATGTTCGGGATGGGCGGCAAATACGTGGAGGTCCTGAAGGACGTCACACTCCGGGTTCACCCGATCACGGACGTCGACGCGCGGGAGATGGTCGAGGGGATCCGGGGCTATCCCCTGCTCGAGGGTGTCCGCGGGGAGGCGCCGGTGGCGCTGCCGGTGGTCCACGATGCCCTGATCCGGCTGTCCGCGCTCGTGACGGATTTCCCGGAGTTCTGGGAAATCGACCTGAACCCGTTCCTCCTCTCGCCCGATCCGGCCCGGTGCCGTATCGTCGACGCTCGGATCCGGATCGCCGGCTGACCCGAGGAGGAATCCCGTGAATCGAACCGCCGCGCTCTTCGCGCTGGTGGTGCTGGCCGTCGTTTCGCCGGCCCGCGCCCAGCGATTCTCCTGGCCCGAGAAGCCCGAGAATCTGCAGGTCCTGGAGGGCATGACCGGCCAGGAGCTCCGTCCCATCATGCGCGAGTTCACGCAAGCGCTCGGTGTGCGCTGCTCGTACTGCCATGTTGGCGAGGAGGGCCAGTCGCTGGCCGAGTTCGATTTCGTCTCCGACCTCAAGCCCGAGAAGGTCACCACGCGATCCATGATGCGGATGGCGGCGACCATCGAGCAGGCTCTGGCCGAGTTGCCCCGCGAGGACGAGAGCAAGACGCCGGTGGAGTTCGGCTGCGTCACGTGCCACCGCGGGCGCCCGCGCCCCACGTCGCTCGTGGACGAGCTGACGGAAGCGTACGCCGAGGGCGGCGTGGAAGAAGCGCTCGCGACGTACGACGGGTTGAAGGAGAAGTTCCTGCTCCAGGGTTGCTACGATTTCCGCGAGCCGGCGCTGAACGACTTCGCGTACACGTTGCTCGAGAGCGGAGACACCGACGGCGCGATTCGCGCGCTCACGAAGAACGCCGAGCTGTTCCCCGAGTCGGGCAACGTCTGGGACAGCCTCGCCGAAGCCACGCTCGCGGCCGGCGATCCGGAGCAGGCGCGGATCTACTACAAGAAGGCGCTCGAGCTGGATCCCCGCAACCGCAACGCCGCCGCGAAGCTCGAATCGCTCGAACGCTGACGGCCCGGGAAACGCCATGCTGATCGGAGTGCTGCTGATGACGGTGCTGTTCGACGAGCTCTGGAACTACTCGGACCCCGCCGGCACCGAGGCGACGTTCCGCGCGCTCCTCGCCGATCCGCCCGCCGAGGCCGACGACTCGTGGCGCGCCCAGCTCGTCACGCAGATCGCGCGCACGCAAGGACTGCAGCGCGAGTTCGACGACGCGCGCGCGACGCTCGCCGAGCTGGAACCGCGACTCGGGTCCGACGACGTCGCCCGCGTTCGCTGGCTCCTCGAGCGCGGCCGCGTGGAGAACTCGTCCGGCGACCGCGACGGCGCCAAGCCGTTCTTCCTCGACGCCTGGGAACTCGCCGCGCCGGAGTCGCTGGACTTCTACGCCGTCGACGCGGCTCACATGCTCGGCATCGTGGAAGCCGGCGACGACGCGATGGAGTGGAACCGCCGGGCGCTGGCCCGCGCCGTTGCTTCGACCGATCCGATGGCCCGCCGGTGGCGCGGCACGCTCGCGAACAACATCGGCTGGACGCTCTACGACCAGGGCGACTACGAGGGCGCCCTCGCCCACTTCGAGGAAGCGCTGGTCTTCCGCCGGGAGCAGGGGAAGGAAGATCCGATCCGCATCGCGGAGTGGTGCGTGGCGAAGGCGAAGCGCGTTCTCGGGCGCGTCGAGGAGGCGCTCGCGACCCAGCGCGAACTCCAGGTCCGCGCCGAGGCGAGCGGCGCACCGGATGGCTTCATCAGCGAGGAGATCGCGGAGTGCCTCCTCGCCCTCGGCCGGACGGAGGAGGCGGCCCCCCACTTCGCGCGGGCCTACGAACTCCTGTCCGAGGACCCCTGGCTGGCCGACGCCGAACCGGAGCGTCTCCAGCGCCTCAAGCACCTCGGCGAGGGCGCCCCGCCCGCCGCCCCCCGCTGATCTTTTTCGATCGCCCCGTTCAAAACGAGCCCTCGGACCGTGTCTCCTTCTGCGGATCCGGACCCCCGGGGCCTCCAGCCCTTCCGCCCGGATCCGACGTGAGCACACCGTGCGAGCCGGGGCGCCTGTCCCGGGGGCGAACTCGCACGCCCGAAGGGCCGGGCGGCCTGGCTGTCCCGGCCCTTTCGTGCTGTGGGGTGCACTCTGTCGGCCTCGGTTCGGGCCCGGAGAGTCCTGTTCGCGAACGTTGAGTGGGTGCGCTCTGTCGGCCTCGGTTCGGCCCTCGGGGAGTCCTGTTCGCGAACGATTCGCTCGGCCGTCCTTGGCCTCGCTCACCTCGTCGCGGAGTGG
>JAGQIB010000399.1 GCA_020431545.1 Gemmatimonadota bacterium | reverse complement strand
GCGGACGTGGATCCGGAGACCGGCCTGTACGAGCTCGAGCTCGAGGACGGCACCTGGAACCTGTCCGTGACGAGCCCCGGCTACGTCGCCGAGGTGCAGAGCGTGGAGATCGGCGCCAAGGAGGCTTCGGTCCGGAACTTCGATCTGCGGGAGCTGCCGAAGAAGATGACGCTCAAGGGCGTGTACTTCGACTCCGGCACGGCCACGATCAAGCGCGAGTCGTTCGCGGTCCTCGAGGACGCGGCGAGCTTCCTGCTCCAGAACGACGCGCTGCAGGTCGTGATCGAGGGACATACGGACAGCACGGGCTCCACGGACACGAACCTCGCGCTGTCGCAGCGTCGCGCCGACGCGGTGCTGAAGTATCTCGTGGTCAACCACGGGGTCGAGCCCGGGCGCCTCACTGCCCGCGGACTCGGTCCGCAGGAGCCGATCGCGAGCAACGACACGCCGGACGGCCGCGCGCTGAACCGTCGAATCGAGTTCCGCATCGAGGAGATGGAGCACCGCTAGACGGATCGTCGCGGGATTTCCTCCGGGCCCCGTCGCGCGTGTCGCGGCGGGGCCTTCCCGTGTCTCAGGCCGGGGAGGGCGCGGTCACCAGCGGGCGCGGAGCGAGACGTCGGCGGCGAAGCCCCGACGGTCCGCGCCGGCCACGTTCGCCTCGTTCTGCAGATCGAGCGCGCCGATGCGCACCACGGACCGCAGCGCGTCGCGCCACAGGCTCTCCACGCGAACGTGGGGGAACACGCGGCGCTCCACCGGATCGGTCAACGTCGCGCCGGCGGAACGCGTCTCGGCGGTGTCCGGGTCCCAGAACTCGCCGACCGGGCTCGCGCCGCGTCGCCGCCAGTCCACGCCGACGCCGACCCGCAGGTCGGGGGAGACGTCGCGGTCCACGGTGACCCGGCCGCGCTCGACGTCCGGCCCGTCGCCGTAGCCGAGCGGCACGCCGTCCTGGATCAGGTTCGCGTCGTAGAACACGGCGTACGTCCAGCGGTACACCTTCGCCATCTCGGCGCGCGCCGACGTGGCACCGCCCGCCACCCATCCGCTCCAGCCGAGTCCCGCGAGCCACCCGATGCGGTCCGGCTGCGATGCGGACTCGGTGGCGAAGTCGTCGATCAGGAGCTGGCCGTCGAGACGGAGTCCGTGGCCCGGCCGCCACGCGAAGTCGCCGGCGATCGCGATGTTGTTGCGGTGCGGCGTGACCGGGGTGCCGGGAGTGGACGTGCGATCGTGCAGTCGCTGCACGAGCGTGTACGGGATCAAGCCCATGACGTAGAGGAGATCCGGCGCGGACGACCGGTACGCGGCGCACTCCGCGACGCCGACCCGCAGCCGCGAGCCGAACGCGACCTCGATCCGGTGGCCCGAGAACCAGCGCTGCTCGGGGAGGTGCAGGGCCGCCGTGGTGGACACGAAACGGAAGCGCTCGCCGAACGTGCGCGCCCACGCGATCTCGGGGTAGGGGAACGCGGCGTCGGAGAGCAGCAGCGTGCCGGTGTCGCCCGGCCCCCAGCGGTTCGTGCCGAGTCCGAGTCGGA
>JAGQIB010000398.1 GCA_020431545.1 Gemmatimonadota bacterium | reverse complement strand
ACGACGGGCATCGAGTGGGGTCTTCGCGAGGAGTTCCTCTTTGCCCTGCGCTCGCCGGACGGAGAACCGTTCCTGCGGCGACACGTCGAGCGAGGCGAGCCGATTCTCATCGAGGACGCGAGCCGCTCCCGGGAGATCGACGTCTCCAAGCTCGACGTCGATCTGCGCTCCCTGCTCGCCGTGCCGCTGATCTCGCAGGAGCGCCCACTCGGCGCGATCGTGATCGTGAACTCCGGCGAGGGCTCGCTCGACGCGCAGGACGCGGACGTACTCGCGACGATCGCGAACATGGCCGCCACCGCCGTCGAGAACGCGGTGCTCTACGAGCAGACGCGGGAACACGAGCGGATCGCGCACGAGATGAGCCTCGCCTCCCAGATCCAGCGGTCTCTGCTCCCGAAGTCCTTCCCCGAGACGTCCGCGCTCGAGACGGCCGGTTGGTGCATGAGCGCTTCCGAGACCGGGGGCGATTTCTTCGACTTCCTCGACATGGGGCCCGGCCGCACGGGAATCGTCATCGGCGACGCCACCGGCCACGGCATGGGGGCGGCGCTCATCGTGTTCATCGCTCGATCCACGCTGAAGGCGCTGCTGGACGGCGAGTCCGATCTCGAGAGAGTCGTCACCCGGATGAACGATCTCGTGGAGCGCGACTTCGACGACGATCGATTCATGACCTTCTTCTTCGGCGTGTTCGACGACACCACGCGTGAGCTCGTGTTCACGAGCGCGGGTCATGATCCGCCGATCGTGTACCGGCCTCGCACGGACGAGTTCATCGAGCGCATCGCGACCGGAACCCCGCTGGGGATCCTGCCCGGAATGGACTTCCCCACGGACCGTATCCAGCTCGAGCCGGGCGACTTTCTCGCGCTGGGCACGGACGGGATCTGGGAGGCCCAGGACGCGGAGCGTCGCTTCTACGGGAAGGATCGCCTCAAGGATTCGATGCGGGAGTGCCACGGGCTCCCGGTGGGCGAGGCGGCCGAGAGGATTCGCGAGGACATCCTCACGTTCCACGGCGGCGCCGAGCAGAACGACGACATCACCGCCGTGTTCTGCCGGATCCGCTGAGCGCACCGCCCCGAGGCGATGCGCCCGCGGAACCCGTTCGGATCAGTTGACCCAGTCCGCGACGAAGATGTTCGTTTCGCCGGGGACGGAACCGTTGCGGTTCGAGGCGAACGCCAGGCGCCGTCCGTTCGGGCTGAACATGGGGAAGGAATCGAACGACGAGCAGGTCGTGACCTGCTCGAGTCCGGTTCCGTCGACGTTCACGATCCAGAGGTCGAAGTTGCGACCGCGCGGATCGCCCACGTTCGAAGCGAACAGGATTCGCTGGTCGTCCGGCGTGAAGTACGGGGCGAAGTTCGCGGCGCCGTTCTCGGTGACGCGATGCACGTTCGTTCCGTCGGCGTTCATCCAGTAGATGTCGAGCTTCGACGGCCGGACGAGGTTCTCCGCAAGCAGTGCCTGGTACTCGGTCAGGGCCTCACCCTCCGGACGACTCGCTCGATAGACGATCCGCTTGCCGTCGTGGGAGAAGAACGCGCCACCGTCGTAGCCCGGCGTGTTCGTGAGCTGCGTCAGGTCGGAACCGTCGGGACGCATCTTCCACAGATCGAGATCCCCACCGCGCGTCGACGTGAACACGATCCACTGCCCGTCCACCGACGTCGTGGCCTCGGCGTCGTAGGCGGCGTTGTTCGTGAGGCGCTGCAGGTCGGAGCCGTCGGTCTTCGCGGAGTAGATCTCGTACGTCGGCTCGATCGGCCAGACGTAGCCCCGGGAATGATCCGGCGGCGGCGGACAGTCCGGGCTCGCGGCGTGAGTGGAGGAGTACAGGATGCGATCCGTTCCCGGCAGGAAGTACGCGCAGGTGGTGCGGCCCTTTCCGGTGGAAACGAGGTGCATCCGGGTCGTGGCGGTGTCCAGGATGTAGATCTGGTCGCAGC
>JAGQIB010000397.1 GCA_020431545.1 Gemmatimonadota bacterium | reverse complement strand
TCGCTGATGGAGAGCGTGCGCGTGATCTGCGAGACGCGACCATCCGCGCTCGCGCTCGAGGGCGGCGATCGCCCGGACGCGGATCTGGAGCTGATCGTGGCGAAGGCGCTCGCGAAGGCGCCGGAGGAGCGCTACTCCAGCGTGGCCGCGCTGTCGGAGGACCTCGGCCGCTTCCTCGCGGGCGAGGCGATTCTCGCGCGTCCGCCGAGCACGATGTACCAGCTGCAGAAGCTCGTGAAGCGCCACCGGCCGGCGTTCGCGGCGGCGGGAGCGGCGGTCGTGCTGCTCGTGGCGTTCGGGGTGTCGATGGCCACGCTGTACTCGCGGTCCGAGCGAAACCTCGCACGGGCGCTCCGGGCGGAGACGGAGGCGCGCGCCGAGGCGACGAAGGCGCGCCAGACGAAGGACTTCCTCGTGCGGACGTTCAAGGTGGCGGACCCGGAGCGATCGCGGGGACGCGAGATCACGGCGCGCGAGATCCTCACGTCCGGCGCCGAGGAGGTTCGACAGGACACGGATCTCGACCCGGCCACACGGGCCGAGCTGCTCGACACGATCGGCACCGTGCACCGCCAGCTCGGACAGAATCCCGAGGCGCTCGCGCTGCACGAGGAGGGCCGGGAGGTGCTGCGGAAGGCGTTCGGGGCCGACGCGCCCCAGCTCGCGTCCAGCGAGCTGAGTCTCGCGCACGACCTGGACAATCTCGGCCGCTACGACGAGGCGATCGACGCCGCGCGCGCCGGCATCGCGCGTTTGGAGGCGTTGCCGCCGGACGATCGGCCGGAGGATCTCGCCGATCTCCATGTCGCGCTCGCGAACGCGCTCACCGAGGTGGGACGGATGGATGAGGCGCAGACCGCGTACGAGCTCGCGCTCGCGGAGGTCCGGCAGACGCACGGAGACCGTTCCGTGGAAGCGGCGCTCGTACTCGACAACTTCGGCGGCAGCATCATCCGCCGGGATCCGCAGCGGGCGAAGGCCTGCCTCGCGGAGGCGCTGTCGATTCGCGAGGAGGTGTTGCCGCCGGATCATCCGCTGCTCGGGTTCTCGTACTCGAACCTCTCGAATCTGCAGTCGCGCCTCGGCGAGCGGGAAGCCGCCGTAGAGAACGCCGAGAAGGCGTTCGCGATCTGGGAGAAGTGCTACCCGCCGGAACATCCGAAGATCGCCGAGGGGCTCGGCAACCTCGCCGCGACCTATGCGGAGTCGGGGCGTCTGGAGGAGGCGATCGATCCCATGGAGCGCTGCCTGGCACTGCAGGAGAAGCTCTACGGTCCGATGAACCCCCTGGTGGGACGCGGGTACAACAACCTCGCCCTGCTGCAGCTCCAGCTCGGACACGTGGAGCCGGCGGCGAAGTACGCGCAGCGATCGCTGGAGGTGGCGCTCGCGTCCGGCGACGGGGAGTCGCCCGCCGCGTCGTTCGCGTACTATCGGATCGGAGAGGTCGCGTTCGAGCGGGAGCGCTGGGCGGAGGCGAAAACGGCGTTCGAGAAGAGTCTCGCGATCGACGAGAAGACGCTCGGGCCCGAATCGGACGATGTGGCCGGAACGAGCGAGACGCTCGCCGAGGTCCTGCGGAAGCTCGGCGACGAGCGCGGCGCGGAGCAGTACCTCGCGCGCGCGAAGGTGATCCGCGACAAGCAGGCGGCGGCCGCGGCAGCGGCGGAAGGCGCCCCGGAGGAGGGAACCGGTTCGTGACGTGGCAGGGAGGATGGTGGGTGTTGGTCGGGCTGGCGGGGACCCTGCTGGCGGCGGATCGCGGGGAAGCACAGATCGTGGACACGCTCGGCGGCTGGAACGACGACGCCGCGGGCTGGAGCGGACGCCTCGGAGTCACGGGCTCCGTGAGCGGCGGCAACACCGACGTACAGAGTCTCTCCTCGGCGGCGCGGGCGCAGTGGCGCGGCGCGCCCTGGCGCGTGCGCGTGCTCGGCAGCTTCCGGCTCGAGGAGGCGAACGACGTCCGCTCGCGCGAGGAGTCGCTCGGGCACGTGC
>JAGQIB010000396.1:1675-4632 GCA_020431545.1 Gemmatimonadota bacterium | reverse complement strand
GGGCTGTCCGTGACGTGGTGGCGGGCAAGCTCGCCTCGCTGAGACCGCGCGGCGCTCCGTGCACCGCGCGGTCCCCACGAAGATCTGCTACCGGTACGCGTCCTTCATCTTCCCCCACGACGTCTCTTCGATCGAAACCGAGCCGCACCCCACGGGGAGCGCCCCGCTCACGACGTTGCACCCGGTGGGGCCCGGAGGCGTGCAGGGGGAGTCGCTCTGCAGCGTGTAGACGTCGTTGCCCGGATCGCAGAAACGCGGATCGGCGGAGAAGTTCTGTCGGACCGCATCGAGACCGGCGAGCGGGCCGACGAAGTCTCCGCCCGCGTTTCCGTAGACGTCGTTGCAGCTTCCGCCCTGGGAGACGGTACCGTTTCCGGAGATCGCCTGGCCCTCCGGAGCGAAGGCGAGGATGCAGCGATCCAGCGTGGTCCCGCGGCTCCCCACCGAGATGTGCGCGCCGACCGGTGCTTCGTTGAACGCGAACGTGTTCTGGTCGAAGGATCCGCCCGCGCCGTCCACGAACGCCACCGCCCCGCCGCGCACCTCGGCGCGGTTGCGGGCGAAGACGTTCTTGTAGCAGAGGAAGTCGAAGACGAAGTCGGTGACGGTGACCACCATGGCTCCCCCGACTCCGGAGGCGTGGTTCGCGAGGAACGTGCACGACACGAGCTGGGTGAAGTCCTCGTTCGTGCACAGGGCGCCGCCGTCGACGGCGGAGTTCTCCTCGAACAGGCAGTCCTCGATCAGGACACCACCCGTGCAATTGGAGACCGCGCCTCCGGTTCCCGTCAGGGCGCGGTTCCCACGGAAGGTGCAGTCCAGACACGCATCCGCGCCGATCATGGCGCCGCCGCTGCCGGCGGCGACGTTGTCGATGAACTCGCAGCCGTGGGCGTCGACGTCGTAGGACCAGACCGCGCCGCCGTCCGATTCCGTGGCCTCGTTCCCTTCGAACACGCAGTCCAGGAGGTTGAAGTGCCTCGTGCCGATCGACGCGACGGCTCCGCCCCTCGGAGCCGAACCGCCGCGCAGATGGCAGGAGAGCAACGCCACGGCCGCGTTGTCGTAGAACACGAGGCCTCCCTGGGTGTCACTCGTTCCCCCTTGCAGCGTGATCCCCTGGACGAGCGTGGGGAAGAGCGCCACGGACGAGGTCAGGCACCTTCCGAGCCCGGCGGCGTCGATGGTTGTCGTGGTCGGGTCTCCCGTGTCCGACAGCAGCGCGATGCCGTGCGGAATCGAGAGGTCGTGCTCGAAGTAGGTTCCCGGCCCGAGGGAGACGCTGTCTCCGGCGACCGCGATCGAGAGCGCGTCCGCGATGGTGGCGACGTCGCCGGTTCCGTCCGGCAGGACGTGGATGAACGTGGCGAGGGCAGGGGACGGGAGAACGGCCAGGATGACCATCAGCAGGGTGGCGCGCACGGCGAATCTCCAGCGCTGCGGGAACGGGAGGAAGTTCGTTCCAGTGTACGCCCGGCCCCCGGGTTGTTACAACAGCCGAACCACCCGCGCAACGCCGTAACCCGACCCGACTCGCCGCGCAAAGTACACCCCGGCCGCCACCGGTCGGCCGCCGTCGTCCGTTCCGTCCCAGAGCGCCTCGCCACCCGTGGCCTCCAGCGTGCGGACGCGTCGCCCCGCGACGTCGATCACGTCGATCGGCACTCGCTCGGCGTCACCTCGCGCGTCGGCCGGCAGCACGAACCGCGTGCTCGTGCGGAACACGCTCGGTCGTGCGGTCAGTCCGGCGTCGCGGCTTGCGATCGCGGGCGCGCCGGTCGTGCCGCCGAGGTCCTCGTACGTCGCGATCGTGAAGACTTCGAGCAGCGGTGCTCCGGGGTCGTACGCGCCGATGCCCTCCACGCCGAACGCGAGCGAGTATCCGGCCGGGCTTCCGCCGCCACCGAGCGGCAGCGCGTCGGCCCAGGGGAAGTACGCGTCCTGCCCCGCGGCGACGGCGATCACGAGCTCCTGGTGCACGGTGCCGTCGGACAGGCCGGGCGGCAGATCCGAGAGCAGCAGATCGTGCGCGATCACGATCGCGTTCTCGTGGAGCGTGACCTCGGGATCGCCGCTCGGATTCGCGGCGTACGGTGCGTTGTCCGGCGTGGTGAAGCGCAGTTCGAAGGTCGCCTGCTCGAAGCTCGAGTCGAGCCAGGTGACGGCCGCCGAGCCTCCCGGGAGAATCGCGCCGAGGTCGCCGCTCGCGTCGACCCACTCGAAGCGCGCGCCGGGACAGGAGGGCGCGATCCCGTCCACCTGGAACACCGGCCCGGCGATCACCGGCGAGCTCGGTCCGGCGAGTCGCCAGTTCCAGGCCATCACGGGGGCGACGTCGCCACCGCGGCCCGGCGCCTGGCACACGAAGTCGAACGTGCCCGGCGCGTACGCCTGGTACAGGAATGGCAGTCCGCTGCTCGTGGCGATGTTGTGGATCGTGATGGACGTCCCCTCGTGGCTCACCACGGACACCTGGATCAGCAGAACGGACGTGAGATCCAGGTGCGGTGCGTACTCGCTCAGGCGGAAGATCAACGTGCCGGAGTCGCGCGCCGCGTGGGAGATCGAGGCGCTCGCCTGGCCATCCCAGAGCGCGACCTCCACTTCGGTCTCCGGGCCGCCGCCCTCGAACGGGATCCGGATGTGGGTCGCGGTGCCGCCGTCCGTGAGGTCCCAGGGTCCGCCCTCGTAGATGAGCTCCGTCTTCACCCACGTTCCCGGATGAACGAGGTGGATCCCGTCTTCCGTGCGCGGCCACGTCTGCAACGTGGCCGTCATCGGCCCGACCGGCACCGTGATGTACTCGAGGGACACGCCGCGCTGCGGCGCGATGCAGGTCCCCGCGTTCGGGCTCTGCAGCTGCACGAGCACCACGCCGGCTACCGCCGGCTCGAACACCATGTTCAGGTTGCCGCTCTCGAACGAGTCGATGACCACGGCGGCGGCGGGCGACGCGG
>JAGQIB010000396.1:0-1615 GCA_020431545.1 Gemmatimonadota bacterium | reverse complement strand
GCATGGGCGAACCTCGGATCGGAGGGAGCCGGGTCGCCCCGGCGAACTGGTTCCGTAGTCCGAGAAACGCAGGAGCGGGCGACGGGCGGACAGGGCATCCGACCCGGTGCCGAGGGGCGCACGTCGGCCGCGCCGCGGGCACCCCCGGCGCGCCCGCCCGGGGCGCTAGGGAGTCGCGTAGAGCTGGACTTCGGTCGCGACCCGGTCCGCCATCTCCAGGACCGTCTCCAGGTCCGGGTGGCGCATCATCACGTAGCCGTCGCCGATGACGGACGTGCGCCAGTTCTTGCGCGGCGCCCCGACCGGCGTGAGATCCACGGCGGTGATGTGGTGGCCCATCTCGGTGAGGATGCGGTCCAGGCCGTCGATCCGGCGCACGATGCCCTCGCCGTTCGCGCGCTTGAACACGCCGGCCGAGTGGTACTTGCGCACGACCGGTTGCGAGAAGCGACCGTGGCACACGGCCTCGGCCCAACCGCGGTAGAGATCGAGATCGCACGCGAAGTTCATGAGATCCACCGTGCGCACACCGGGCGCGCGCGCCGCGATCTCGCCGAACACGGCCTCGCCGTTCGGCTTGCGGTACCACTCCATGTGCGTGAACCCGGTGCGGAACCCGAGCGCCTTCAGCACCGCGAAACCCATCTCGCGGCCCTGCGCGACGTGATGGGAATCGACGTCACGGCGGCAGATCGTCTGCTGACTCATCCAGTGGTGCTCGCGGCATACGAGAGCGCGCGGCCGGTAGAACGCGATGTTGAAGTACTCCACGTGGCCGTCCACGCAGACCGTGTCGAACGTGTAGTCCTCGCCGTCGATGAACTCCTCGACCGAGACCTCTTCCACGTGACGGAGCTTGGGCAGGACTTCCTCGAGCTGGTGCGCGTCGTCCACGCGGTACGTGTCCTGCGAGCCCGCGCCCGCGATCGGCTTGACGATGAGCGGGAAACCGATGCGCTCCGCGTGCGCGCGGACCTCCGCCACGGTGTGTGCGTTGCCGTGGCGGGGCGTGCGGATGCCGGCGGCGTCGAGCCGCTGCTTCATGATCTCCTTGTCCCGGAACGGGATCGTCTCGTCCACGGTGAGTCCGGAAATGCCGAGTGCCTCGCGGCACCGGGCGGCCGCGACCATGACCGGCTCCCACAGCGTCTCGATGCGATCGAGCCGCACCTTGTCGGCGACCTTCTTGACCTCCTCCAGGAGGTGCGCCTCGTCCGTGAGCGAGCGGACCTGCACGTAGGCGGACAGCGCGTTGCGCGCGCGCTCGGGCAGGGCCGCCTGCGGCTGGTCGCCCATGCCGATGACGTTCGCGCCGACCTCGGCGAGGCCGGCCGTGAAGTGCGGCTGCTCCACCGGGAATCCGGGCGACAGCATCAGGACGTTCATGATCGCCTCCTCGGCTCCGGATCGGAGCGGCTCCGCACCTGCGCGGAGGGACGGGTGAGGCCGGGATCGTAGCGCAGCGGTCGCCCGGGGATCGAGGGCATTCGTGGGGTGTGGCGCGCGAGAGAAGCTCGGAGCGGGAGAAGCTAGCCGAGCTCGACCCGGATCTTGCGGACGACCTCGCCCAGCGCGTCTTCCACGACCTCCGTGTCCGGGTGGCGCACGATGACGT
>JAGQIB010000395.1 GCA_020431545.1 Gemmatimonadota bacterium | reverse complement strand
ATGATCGGGAGATAAGATTCCATCGGCGGCCTCGACGACGAACTGTCAATGGACCGGCACAATCGGGGGGCAATATACCGAGGGGGTCTCGACGTGACCACACCTCACTTCGATCGGGTGGAAACTACCGACATCGCGCTTCGCCGGACCGGAACAGACCCCAAAGAGTCTTGCGGCGCGGCCCGGCCGGGAACGCGAAAGCGGGCGAGGAACATCGCTCCTCGCCCGCTCGCTGCCTGCTGCCGCGCCGGGACGGCGCGATCCGATCGCCGGAACTACCGGACCCGGACCACCTTGGCGCTCCGGTCGATCCCCTCGCCGACGAGACGGACGAAGTAAACGCCCGGCGTCACGGTCGCACCGTGAGCGTCGCGACCGTCCCAGGTCAGCGCCTCCGCTCCCGAGTCCAGTCGTCGGTCCACCAAAGTCCGGACCCGACGGCCGGAGACGTCGAAGACCGTCACCGCCGTCCTCCCCGCCCGCGGCACCTCGAAGGAGATCGAAGTCTCCCGCACGAACGGGTTGGGACTCATCGAGATGCCCGCCGGCCGGCCGACGTTCGCGACCTGCACGTCGGTCGGATCCGCGAACGGCACGGTCAGCACGGCCAGCCCGCGGCTCGCGCACGCCAGCCAGATCTCGTATCCGCCGGGCACCTCCCGCACCTCGGCGTCCCAGATCTGCTCGTGCGGGAGCCCTTCCGCCCTCGTGATCGTCCCGTAGTTCGTACCGTCGAACCACACGAGGGCCGGCGTCAGGCCGTTCGAGTTGAAGTTCGTCATCCACACGATGCCGTCCGGGGACACCACCAGCGGATCGACCTGATCGATCGGAATGCCCGTGTTGCTCTGGTGGAACCACTCGTGCGTACCGGCCTCCGCGTCCAGGCGGAACAAGCCCTCCGTGGTGCCGAGCCAGGCGACCCCGTTCCGGTCCGCCGCCACCCCGATCAGCGTGTCGTGCAGCGGATTCAACTCCGGCAGGTCCGGGGTCTCGCGCGAGTATCGATAGGTCCCGTCGGTGCGTACGACCTCGAAGTTCGCGCAGGCCCACACCGTTCCGGGTCGATCCGGATCCGCCACGACGTTCGCACCCCAGCCGTCGATCGAGTCGGGCTCGTACGTCGCTCCGACGTAGCGGCCGAGGCTGTAGTACGTGCCGACCTTCCACAGTCGACCGAACGAGTCCTCCGCCAGGCTCTCCGCGGAACCAAGCGCCTGGATGGCCTCGTAGCCGGTCCCCGTCCACTCGTGGATTCCGTTGTTCGTGGGGTTGAAGGCCGCGCGCCCGCTGGAAGTCCGGTAGGTGATCGCCTCCGCGTTGTCGCACGGGAACGGCCAGTCTTCGCCGAGCCCGTACGTCTCGACGTTGTGATTGCGCCAGCGCTTTCCGTCGAACTGACCGATTCCCCCCACTCCCGGGGCCGCGTTGCACGTGTACCAGACGTCCCCGTTCGGCGCGAACGTCAGGTCGCGAACCCAGTTGTCGATCTGCCCGGTGTTCGTCACCCGGTAGCGTTGCCACTGGCCCGTCCCGCCGTCGCGGCGAGCCGCGCCGCCGTTGCCCGACACCCACACGTTGCCGTCGGCGTCCATGTCCACGCCGTAGGTGAAGCCGCCGGCGCGCCACACTCCGAGGTCGCGCCACACGGAGCCGTCGAAGTGCCAGCCCCGTCCGCCGCTGTCCACGAAAAGCGCCTCGCCGTCGCCCCGGGCGCGGAACGGCTGATAGGACTGTCCGTTCGGGAACTGCTGCGGCGGCACGACCCACGTGCCGTCCGGGCGGCGGTAGTCCAGCGACGTCTGTGGGTACGTCGTCGTCCGGACCATCCACACGTTGCCGGCCGCGTCGCGCGCCGTGTCGTGCGGGATCGAGACGATGTTCCCGGGATTGCCCTGCGGCAGGACCGTGAACGAATCCGTGTCACTGTCGTACTGCGCGATCCCGAAGGCGTCGTCGATCCAGACCCAGTAGCCGCCGCCGGGCTTCGGTTGCACGGCCGCCGTGTTCACGGTGATCCAGCCGGGCCAGCCGTTCGCGTTGGAGTTGAAGTCCCAGACCGTCCAGTCGTTCGTCCCCGGGTGATGGCGCACGAGTCCGCCGCCGTTCCCGTAGCAGGCGAACCACACCGAGCCGTCCGGCGCGACGTCGACGTCCATCGTCCGGCCCCCGGGCATCGGCGAGTTGTCGCCGTCGTAGCGGACGATCGAAGCCGCTCCCGCGGCGGGATTGAAGTACAGCGCGCCGCGCCAGGTTCCCATCCAGAGTCCGCCGTGCTCGTCGGGAACGATGTCGCTGATCCGGCTCGAGCCGACGAACGCCGGGTCCCCGATGACGGGGTAGTCCACGTTCGAGAAGTTCTCCCACCGGTTCTCGCCCTCGACGAAGCGCGAGAAGCCGCCCTCCTCGAAGGACGGATCGTAGCCGCCGATCCACGGCGTGCCGTCCGGAGCGATCCAGACCGCGTCGCTGTAGTCGCCCATCACGCCGGTGTTGCCCGGCCGGTAGT
>JAGQIB010000394.1 GCA_020431545.1 Gemmatimonadota bacterium | reverse complement strand
CGCGCTGGAGAACGGCATGGTGCTCGTCTCGAATCTCAACCAGCTCGTACGCGACGGGGCCCGGCGGGAGATGGCCGCGATCGACGGCGCGTGTCGACGTCTCCGGCCGGTGTTGATGACGGCGCTCACCACGGCGATCGGGCTCGTCCCCCTGCTCGCCTCCCACGGCACGGGAAGCGAGGTGCAGCGACCGCTCGCGACCGTGGTCGTGGGCGGACTCGTGACGTCCACGGTGCTGACGCTGCTGGTGATTCCCGCGGTGTTCCGGTGGTTCGCGCCGGGTCGACCGACGACGGAGTAGGACCGTGTCGGGACGGAGCCGGCCCGCTCAGCCCGAGGCGAGCTGCTCCGCCCCCACCCCGGATACGGGCAAGCGCAGGATGAACGTCGTGCCCTGTCCGAGCTCGGACTCGACACGGATCGTGCCGCCGTGCCGGCGCACGACGACGTCGTGGGTGATGGTGAGGCCCTGCCCCGTGCCGCGACCGACGGCCTTGGTGGTGAAGAACGGATCGAACACCCGGTCGCGGACCTCCGGCTTCATCCCGGTGCCGGTATCTCGAACCTGAATCTCGATCTCGCCGGGTAGACTGCGGGTCGAGACCGTGATCCGGCCCTTGGCGCCGGACGTGCCGACGGCGTCCGCGATCGCGTGAGCCGCGTTCACGATCATGTTCACGATCGCCTGGTTGATCTCGCCCGGGACGCACTCGACCTGCGGCATCGAAGGATCGAGATCCAGCTCGAGCTCCGCCACGTACTTCCACTCGTTGCGGGCCACGATCGACGTCGTCTCGATCGCGTGGTTGAGATCCGTCGCGACCTTCTCCGTGGCGGGGTGCGAGAACTCCTTCATCGCGCGGACGATGGTCCCCACTCGATCGATACCCTCGAGGGTCTGCGTGATCGCCCGCGGGATCTCCTCCTGCAGGTACTCGACGTCGGCTTCCTTCAGGGCCGCACGGATCTCGCCCGCTGCCGGAATGGGATCTCCTCCCTCCCCGGCTCCCGCGATCTCCTCGATCCGCTCCAGACACCGGATCAAGTCACCGAACGCCGTCTGCAGGAAGTTCGTGTTGTCCCCGATGAACTGGGTGGGCGTGTTGACCTCGTGCGCGATACCGGCCGCGAGCTGGCCGATGGCTTCCAGCTTCTGCGCCTGCGCGAGCTGCGATTGCAGCAGCTTCTTCTCGGTGATGTCCTGTTTCACGGCCACGAAGTGACTGATCTGGCCGGCTTCGTCACGAACCGGCGTGATCGTGCCTTCCTCCGTGTACAACGTCCCGTCCTTCCGGCGGTTGACGAACTCGCTGCGCCAGATCTCGCCGCGGCGGATCGTCGCCCAGAGATCGCGGTAGAACTCCGGGGAGTGCTCTCCGGACTTCAGCATCTTCGGGTTCGCTCCGATCACTTCTTCGCGCGAGTACCCTGTGAGCACCGTGAACGCCGGATTGACCCAGGAGATGATGCCCGAGGCGTCGGTGATGACGATCGGGTATGACGTCGCCTCCAGAGCCGCGCTCAGCAGGTGGAGGCGGGCCTCCGCCGCCTTGCGATCGGAGATGTCGGCGTAGATCCCGAGGATTCCCAGGAGCTCCCCCGCCTCGTTCCGGAGCGGCACCTTGCTGGTCAGCAGGGTGACCACCGTCCCATCGGTGCGGGACTGCGGCTCCTCGAGGTTGAGGAGGTCGATTCCCCCTTCCATCACCTTCCGGTCGCCGGCGCGGTACAGATCCGCCTGCTCCGCCCAGCCCAGCTCGTAGTCGGTCTTGCCGATGATGTCCTGCGGATCCGAGAGTCCGGCCTGTCGCGCGAAGTTCGCGTTGCAGCCGAGGTAGACGCTGTCGCGGTCCTTCCAGAACACCGAGTGCGGGATGTGCTCGAGGACGTTGTCCACGATACGCTTCTGGGCGATGGCGCGCTTCTCCGCCTCGCGGATCTCCGTCACGTCGCGCGCGAAGACGTACACCATGGAGTCGTGCGACGATGCGATCGTCGTACCGTCCATCCAGCGGTACTCGCCATCGGCCCGCCGGACCCGAAACGTCTGCTGGAAGCGACCGCCGTTGGCCACGAGCCGTGCGAAGGCCTCGCGGAACGGAGCGATGTCCTCCGGATGAATCCACTCGAGCACGGATCGACGTCGAATCTCGGCGGCATTGCAGCCGAGCAGCGTTTCCCAGGTGCGGTTCACATGTCGCGCGTGTCCGTCGAAGCCCACGATGCCCATCAGATCGGGAGAGATCTCGAAGAAGTGCCGGAACGTCGCCTCCCGGGTGACCGCCGCACTTCCGAGCCCGCTCTGGCGCGCGATGCGCAGGTGGAGCCAGGACGGATCCACCGGCAGGGGGACGATGTCGTCCAGCGCGCCGGAGCGTTCGAGCACCGGATCCGGCGTCTCGACGTCCCCGCGCTCCAGCAGAGCGATCAGGCCGTGTAGTGTGCCGAAGGCGGTTCCGCGAATCGCCTCGACGTGGTCGCGGAGCTCCGTACCGGTGGCGTGAACGAGAATCACCGCGGGCTCGGCCGTGGCGAGATGGCCGACCGCCGATCGAATGTCCTGGAAGACACGAACCTGATCGCCGAGCGCGACAAGCACGTCCGCCCGAACCGTCGGGCTCGAGGTGAGCAGTACGAGGTCCACCGGTTCTCCTTCCGAACGAGTGGAAGGGCCTGCTACCCGGCGTAACGGAAAGCTGGGGACGGGACTTGAGCCAGGCGCGCTCAGCTCGTATGGCGTCTCGACTCTTGTCGCGGCTCGGCTGGAATCGGGGCTAGCTCGTGCGCTTCAGGGCCGAGTACTCGCCGCGGGTGCGCAAGGTGAGCGTGACGGGCTTCCCGGAGCGGTTGCGCCAGAACCACCCATGGTGCCCGTCGAAGGCGGCGGTGATCGAGCCGTCCTTCCCCGGCAGGGCTCGCCCCTTCTCGTACTCCACCGACCGGCCGGCGCCGTCGCCGTGCATGTTGTAGTTGAGCCCGCCGCCGTCCGTCGTCCACGAGAACTCCGCCACGGAGCCGGCGTCCATCACGAGCTTGAACTCCACGCCCTCGTCGGGCGCGAGCTGGTGCGTGAGCTCGTCGCGCCACGTGCCTTCCGCCGCCGAGACGGCGGGTGGCGCGGAGGGTTCGTCCCCGACCGGCACGGTCGCGAGCGGCGCAGGGGACGCGGATCCGGACGTCCCGGTTGCGACGCCCGCCCCGTGAACGGACGACGCCGCATCCGCGGCGGCCTCCTCGGCGAGCTGCGTCTTGATCTCACCCATCTGCTTCAGGCCGATCCGCGCGCCGAGCCCCGTGGGGTCGATGCCGTACTCGGCGGGAAGCACCACCACGACCAGGAGAACGGCCGCCGCGAGCGCGGCGACGGCGGTGTAGCGCAGCAGTTCGGCGGACGACGGCGGCTCGTAGTCCGCCGGTTTCCTTACGTGGGCCATGGGACCTCTCAGGTGGCGAAGTATCCGGTGAGCTGGTAGCCGAGCAGAACGAACCCGACCGTCATCAGCGCGACGTTCGCGGCGTACGCGTGGCGCTCGAAGCTCGCGCTCCGCCGCCAGTAGCCCAGCACGATCAACATCAGCGAAAGACCGAGGATCTGACCGATCTCCACGCCCACGCTGAACGAAAGGAGATTCACGAGCAGGCCGTCCGCCGCGAGATCATAGTCGAGGATCTTCGTGGCGAGCCCGAGGCCGTGGAACAGTCCGAAGACTGCGGTCGCCACCTTCGTGTTCGGCTGCACGCCGAACCAGCGCCGGAACGCACCGAGGTTGTCGAGCGCCTTGT
>JAGQIB010000393.1 GCA_020431545.1 Gemmatimonadota bacterium | reverse complement strand
CGAGGGCATCTGCGGCATGTGCTCGCTCGTCGTCAACGGCGTCCCGCACGGACCGGAACGCGGCACCACGGTGTGCCAGCTGCACATGCGGCACTTCCGCGACGGCGAGACGATCGTGGTCGAGCCGTGGCGGGCCAGGGCGTTCCCGGTGCTCCGGGACCTGGTGGTGGATCGATCCGCGTTCGACCGGATCATCCAGGCGGGCGGCTACGTTTCGATCAACACCGGCGGCGCGCCGGACGCGAACGCGGTCCCGATCGCGAAGGAGCAGGCGGACCTAGCGTTCGACTCCGCGACGTGCATCGGGTGCGGTGCGTGCGTCGCCGCCTGCCGCAACGCGTCGGCGATGCTGTTCGTGGGCGCCAAGGTGACGCAGTTCCTGCACCTGCCCCAGGGACAGCCCGAGCGGCGGCAGCGCGCGCTCGCGATGGTCGAGAAGATGGACGACGAGGGATTCGGCCGCTGCTCGAACCACTACGAGTGCGAGGCCGCGTGCCCCAAGGAGATCTCGCGCGACGTGATCCGCGAGCTGAACCGCGAGTTCCTGGGCGCGAGCCTCACCCGTCGCTCGTAGGGAACGACGGATGGCGAAGCTGACCCTGTACGGCAAGGGGACCTGAAGCTCGGTCCGACGCGCGAGAGGTCTCTTGCGGGATCTGGGCATCGAGTACGACTGGCGGGACACCGTCAAGGAACCCCTGTCCCGGGCCGAGTTCGAGAAGCTCCTCGGCCGGCGGCCCGTCGAGGAGTTCCTGAATCCGAAGAGCACGCCGTTCCGGGAGCGGGGCCTCGCCGGCCGAAAGATCTCGAAGTCCGAGGCGATCGGGCTCATGATGGAGGACGTGAACTTCCTCAAGCGCCCGATTCTCGTAAGGGGCGCCCGGTACGTGTTCGGGTTCGACGAGGACGCGATCCGACAGCTCTGAGCCCGGGCGCCGGGGTTCCGAGAGAAGCGCAAGGGGACGCCTCGTCATGACGACTCGTCTGCTCGGCATCTCCGACTTCAATCTGCAGAGCCTCTCGGCCGAGCTCGCGCGTCTGCCCGGTCTCCCGACCATCGAGGCGGTGGATACGCCGTACGGCCAGGTCGCCCAGACGATCCTCGACCCGGCGGCTCCCGGGTGGCACCCCGCCCCCGACGTCGCGCTCGTGTGGACCCGCCCCGAAGGAGTGCTGGAGACGTTCGCGCGCGTTCTCCGGGGCGAGACCGTCCCGATCGAGCAGGCGCTCGCCGACGTCGACGCGTTCGCGGATCTCGTCGGCCGGCTCGAAGGCCGGGTGCGGACCGTGCTCGTCTGTCCCTGGGTCCTGCCGCCCGACCGGAAGCTGTTCGCCACGTGGTCGTGGAACGACCCGGCCGGACCGGACCGTCTGCTCGCCCGCCTCAACGCTCGACTGCTCGAACGCCTCGACGCCCGCCCGGGGTTCTTCACGCTGCCCGCGCCGAACTGGCTCGCTTCACTGGGCAGCGCCGCCTGGTCGCCGAAGCTCTGGACTCTCGGGAAGATCCCGTGGACGAACGCGCTGTTCCAGGAGGCGGCCCTCTCCATCCAGTCCACGCTCGCCGGGATCGCGGGTCGTTCGCGCAAGCTGCTGCTGCTGGACCTCGACAACACCCTGTGGGGCGGCATCCTCGGCGACGACGGCATCGACGGCATTCGCCTCGGTCCGCCCGATCCGGTGGGCGAGGCGTTCGCGGACTTCCAGCGCGCCGTGCTGGCGCTGTCACGGCGCGGCGTGGCGCTCGGCCTCGTGAGCAAGAACGAAGAAGCCACCGCGCTCCACGCGATCCGCGAGCATCCGGAGATGGCACTGGAGCTCCGGCACTTCGCGGGCTGGCGGATCAACTGGAACGACAAGGCCGCGAACGTCGCGGATCTCACGCACGAGATCAACGTCGGCCTCGATGCGGTGGTGTTCGTGGACGACAACCCCGTCGAGCGAGCGCGCGTGGCCGAGGCGTTGCCGGACGTGCTCGTGCCCGACTGGCCGGCCGACCCCGCGAACTACGTTCGCGCGCTGCAGGCGCTTCGGTGTTTCGACGCGCCGACGCTGTCGGACGAGGATCGCGAGCGGTCCGTGATGTACGCGGCCGAGCGGGAACGTCGCGTCGCGCGGACCGAGGTTCGAGATCTCGGCGAGTGGCTCGAGACGCTCGCGACCGTCGCCACGTGCGAGCCGCTGGGAGAGAGAAACCTCGGTCGCGCGGCACAGCTTCTCAACAAGACGAACCAGATGAACCTCACCACCCGCCGGCTCGCCGAGGCGGAGCTGCTGGCCTGGAGCCGGACGAGCGGCAACGTCTTCTGGTGCTTCCGGGTGGCCGACAAGCTCGGCGACCTGGGCCTGACCGGCCTCCTCTCGTTGGAGCGCCACGGTTCGGGAGCGCGCATCGTGGACTTCGTCCTCAGTTGCCGCGTTCTCGGACGACGCGTGGAGGAGACCATGCTCGCCCACGCGATCGCGTGGGCGCGGGACGCCGGGTTCGACGAGGTCTCGGCGCAGCCGATCGCCACACCGAAGAACGCTCCGTGCCTCCGCTTCTTCCGCGATTCCGTCTGGGAGAGAGACGAGGCGGAGACCGAGTACCGGTGGCCCACCGCGCGACCGTTCGACGTGCCGAACTCGGTGCAGCTCGTCGTCCGTTCCGACTGAGCGACCCGCGCCGCGGCCCGACCGTCGTCAAGTCCGCCGGCCCCGACGCACCGCCGCCGCCGGACGAGCCTCGAAGACCCCGATCGGGGTAGCGACTTCCGGCGGATGGGAGGATACTTGTTTCTCCCCCCGGACCGAACCGCGGCGCCCCCCCTGTAGCTCCGCCCGCATCACCTTCCCGGTGCGGAAATGGTCCGAACATCGCCCTTCCCCGCGTGGACCCTCGCGACGCTCATCGTCGTGTTTCTCGGCCTGGTGGGGATGCACGCGTCCTTCACCATGGACGACTCGTTCATCGCGTTCCGCTACGCCGCGAACTGGGCCGGCGGCCAGGGTCCCGTTTGGAATCCGGGAGAGGATCCCGTCGAGGGTTACACGAGCCTGCTCTGGGTCGCGCTCAACGCGCTGGCGATCCGGATCGGCGGGGATCCCGTGTCGTTCTCGAAGGCTCTCGCCGTGCTCTCCGCCGTGACGATTCTCGTGCTCCTGGTTCGGGCGGCGCGCGGCGCGACCGGCGGAGTCCTCCTGGCGTTCGTGGGCGCGCTCGCGTTCAGCCCGCAGTTCGCGCTTCTGACCACCCAGGGCCTCGAAACCGTGACGACAGCACTGCTGCTTCTCGTCGTCACCCAGAGCACGGCGTCGTTGATCGAGACCCCGACCATGCGCCGGGCCGCGACCTGGTGGATCGTCGCCTTCCTGGCGGAGCTCGCGCGGCCCGACTCGGCCGCGTTCCTGCTCGGCCTGCTGGGGGCGATGCTGGTGGTCATGGGGCCCCGCGAACTCCCGGAAGGGCGCGTGTCACGCGCGAAGTTCCTGCTCCTGGGCTTGCCGGCGCTCCTGCTCGGCGGGGCGCTCTGTGCCTGGCGTCTCTCGTACTACGGGTTCCCGTTTCCGAACACGTTCTACGTGAAGGGAGGAGCCGAACGGGTTCTGCGGTCGGAGGGCTCCGCCGGCACGTACGTGCTCTCCTTCCTCGGCCAGACGGCTCCGTTCGCCGCGCTCGCTGCGGTCGTCTGCTTTCGCCACCGACCTTCGCGAGCGGCGCTCCGAGCCACGGCCCCCGCGCTCCTGGGATGCTCGACGTATCTGCTCTACCTCCTGGAGATCACGCCGATCCAGGGCTACTGCTGGCGCTTCGCCGCACCGATCGCGCCCGTGCTGGTGTTCGTCGCCCTGCGCTGGTGTCGCGAGTCCCCGGAGCTCGATCTCGGCCGACGATCCGGCCTGGCGCGGGCCTTCGTGGTCGTCGCGCTTCTTGCCGCCTGGAACCTCCGCGGCCTTCCCGACACGCGCGCGATCTGTCACGAACAGGATTCGCGGGAGCGGGCCCGGATCGGCCAGGCGCTGGCCGGCCTGCCCGGACGCATGTTCGTCTCCGCGTCCGGCGCCATTCCGTACTACTCGGGGTGGATTGCGGCGGACAAGCTCGGCCTGAACAGCGAACGGATCGCGCACGAGGGGCAGTCCGTGACCTTCCTTCGCGACTTCGATCCCGATCTGATCATCGTGAAGTCCGATGCGAGCGGACAGTTCGGCCGCGCGACCGGCAAGCACTCCGTGACCCGGAGGTTCATGGTGGAGCGGGGGGACTGGACCGCGATCGCGGCCATCGCCACGGGCGACCCGACCGACGCGAACCTGTTCTGCTTTGTCCCCCTGAGCAGTCCGCTCTACGACGAGATCGTCGCCCGCCTCACGTGCATCGAGGGGGCCCGCTACGGAGACGTCGCCAAGCTGCTCGTGGACGACGTGCTGCGGGCGCGGGATGCGACGCCCGAGACCGCGGTCCCGCCCGGCGAGCAGGTGTCCACGCGGGACGTCAGAGGGCCGGTTCCCGTACCCCGGAGGCGTCCCAGCGGTAGAATCCCTCGCCGGTCTTCCGGCCGAGCTTTCCCGCGCGCACGAGCTTGCGCAGGATCGTGGGCGCGCGGAACTGCTCGCCCCCGAGCTCGCGATGCAGGTACTCCGCGATGTCGAGGCGCACGTCGAGACCCACGAGGTCCGTGAGCGCGAGCGGTCCCATCGGATGCCGGTAGCCGAGCTCCATCGCGCGATCGATGTCGAGCACGCTGCCGACCCCCTCCTGCAGCATCCGCATCGCCTCCAGACCGATCACGAGGCCGAGTCGACTCGTGGCGAAACCCGGGGAGTCCGAAACCACGATCATCTCGCGTCCGAGTCGCTCCCCGATCGCGCGCACCTTCTCCACCGTGGCGTCCGACGTCTGCTGCGCGCGCACGATCTCGAGCAGCTTGAGCACGTACGGCGGGTTGAAGAAGTGCATGCCCACCACCCGCTCCGGACCCTTCGCGCACGCGGCGATCTCGGTCACCGACAGGGACGACGTGTTCGTGGCCAGGATCGCGGTGTCCGGCGCCGCGGCCGAGATCGTCTCGAAGATCTGCCGCTTGACGTCGATGCGCTCGGGCGCCGCCTCCACCACGAGCGCACAGCCGGCGACGGCGGCCGCGAGATCGTGGCTCGTGGTCAGACGCGACAGCGTGGCGTCGCGCGCCTCGGGCGTGACCTTGCCGCGCTTCACCCCCGCCTCGAGATTCGCGAGGACCCGCTCGGCACCCCGGCCGGCTAGGTCCTCCGTCACGTCGAACAGGATGGTCTCGAAGCCCGACTGCGCCGCGACCTGCGCGATTCCGTGCCCCATGGTGCCGGCTCCGAGCACGGCCACGCGTTCCGACATCGTTCTTCCCCCGGGTTCGTTCCAGACGATAAGGTCGCGCGTATCGTAACCCGCCCCTCCCTCACCGGAAAGGGACTCCGTGGACTGGAGCCGACGCCCGGCACCCCGGCGCATCGAGACCGAGCGCATGGTGCTGCGACCCTGGAACGAGCGCTCGGACGCCGAGGCGCTGCACGACGCCGTCCTGGAGAGCCTGGATACGCTCCGACCCTGGCTGCCGTGGGCGGAAGCGGAGCCCGGATCGCTGCGAAGCCGGCGACGGACGTTGCGGACGTTCGCGGAGACGTTCGCGCGCGACGAGGACTACATCTACGGCGCATTCACACCGGACGAGAGCCGGGTGCTCGGCGGCTTCGGACTGCACCCGCGTGTCGGACCCGGCGGCATCGAGCTCGGCTACTGGGTGCGCGCGTCGGAAACGCGACGCGGATACGCGGCGGAGGGCGCAGCCGCGCTGATCACGGCGGCCATCCGGCTCATGGGCCTGGATCGGATCGAGGTGCGGATCGAGCCCCGGAACGTCGCCAGCCAGCGGGTCGTGGCCAAGCTCGGCCTCGTCAAGGAGGCGACGCTCCGGCGTCGGTTCCCGCGCGGAAAGGAGCTCCGGGACATGGACCTGTACACGGTCTTCCGGGAGGACCCCCTGCCCGAGACGTCGGCACGGTTTCTGGACCCGGCGGGGCGGGAGATCTCCCCGCAGCCCTGACGTCTTTCCGTCGAGGCGCTTGACGCCCCCCTTCGTCCCGCCGATAACCCGGGGAACCGGGAGGAACCCCAACTCATGTGCGGAATCGCCGGCATCGTCCCTCGTGAGCCGACCGACCCCGGTCGCCTCGACGCCCTCGTCCGCCGGATGACCGGCGCCATCGTGCACCGCGGCCCGGACGACGAGGGCTTCCACGTGACGGAGCGTGTCGCGATCGGGATGCGTCGCCTCTCGATCATCGACGTCGCGGGCAGCCGCCAGCCGATCGCCACCGCGGACGGGCGGCGGGTCCTCGTGTTCAACGGCGAGATCTACAACTTCCGCGACCTGCGCCGGCGCTTCGAGGCCGAGGGGGTGAGATTCCGCACGGCCGGCGACACCGAGGTCGTGCTGCACGCGTTCACGCGGCACGGGAACAAGGGGCTGGATCTCCTCGAGGGCATGTTCGCGTTCGCGCTCTGGAACGAAGACGAAGGGACGCTGACGCTCGCGCGCGACTGGCTCGGCCAGAAGTCGATCTACTACGCGGAGACTCCGCTCGGCTGGGTCTTCGCCTCCGAGGTCAAGGCGCTGCTCGCGTCCGGACTCGTGACGCCCGAGATCGATCTGCAGACGCTCTCGCACTACATGAGCCTGCGCTACCTGCCGCACGACGGCACGCTGTTCGCGGGCATCTCCAAGCTCCCGCCCGCGCATCGCATCACGGTCTCCGCAGACCGACGCGAGCGCGAGCGTCTGTGGGCGCCGGCGTACTCGCCGAAACACGCGGGCTCCGAAGAGCAGGTCATCGATGGCCTCGACGATCTGCTGAAGACCGTCGTCCGGGAGCACCTCGAGAGCGAGGTGCCGCTCGGCGCGTTCCTCTCCGGCGGCATCGACTCGAGCCTCGTGACCGCGTACGCGGCCCAGGCACTCACGGAGCCGCTGCGCACGTTCTCGATCGGCGTTCCGGACGACGACCAGTCGGAGCTCCCGTGGGCGCGTCAGGTCGCGGAGCAGTACCACACGAAGCACTTCGAGCAGATCGTGGAGTCGGACCTCGCGCGTCTGGCCCCGCGCATGGTCGCGGCCATGGACGAACCGGTCGATCCGTTCGCGGCCGGCGTCTACAACGTCTCGCGTATCACGGCGGAGCACGTCACCGTGGCGCTCGGCGGCGACGGCGGCGACGAGCTGTTCGCCGGATACGATCGCTACATCGGACAGCAGCTCGCCGAGTGGTACAGCCATCTCCCCGCCCCGCTGCGGCGAGGCGTCCTGCGCCCCGCGTTCAAGCTCGTTCCCGAGAGCATGGGCTACAAGAGCTTCGCCACGAAGCTGCGCTGGCTCGACTCCATGGCGGAGCGGTCGGGCGTGCAACGCTACGCGGAGAGCGCCGCGTTCCTGCGATTCCCGCACGCCATGAAGGAGGCCCTGTTCACCGCGGATGCGTGGCGCGGCCTCGCGGCGAACGCGAGCGAAACACTCCTCGAGCCGTACTTCCACGACGGCGCCGCGAAGGACTTCGTGGACCGCATGATCTACGCGGACCTGAGCACCCGCCTCGCGGAGCATCAGCTCCCGATCGTGGATCGCATGTCGATGGCGTTCAGCCTGGAAGCACGCAACCCGTTCCTCGACCGCCGCGTGGCCGAGTACGCGATGCGCATCCCCGCCGCCTGGCACATGAAGAAGCGTCGCATCAAGTACGTCACGCGCAAGCTCGGCGAGCGCTACCTCTCGCGCGAGCTGCTCTACCGCAAGAAGCAGGGCTTCGGATTCCCGCTCGCCCTGTGGTTCCGCGATTCGCTGCGCCCGCTCATCGAGGCCGTCGCGCAGGAGAGCCGCCTCGCGGAGATCGGCCTCTTCCGTCGCGAGGAGATGAAACGTCTCGTGGCCGAGCACGTCTCCGGCAAGGTCGACCACAACTACCGTCTGTGGCTCCTCTTCAACCTCGAGATCTGGTATCGCCGCTTCTTCGACGGCACCGAGACCGAGGCGCTGGAGGAGTGGGTCGACGCGAAGCGAGGGGTCGGGACGGTGCGGGAGGCCACAGCGGTCTAGAGACTCTGTCGGCCTCGGTCC
>JAGQIB010000392.1 GCA_020431545.1 Gemmatimonadota bacterium | reverse complement strand
CGTCAGCAGGAGGCCGAGGATCGACTTCCGGGCCGCCGGCGAGAACGCCTCGACGTCCGCCTCGACGGCCACCGGTGCGTCGTGCAGATCGGCTTCGCGGTCCTTGAGGAACTCGTTCATGCGTCGTCCTCCTCGATCGCCCAGGCGATCTGGCCGGCGGGGATGGCCACGAGCTCCATCCAGTCCTCGCCGTGCGCCTTCTTCGCGGCGTCGGTCACGGCGTCGGCGTTCGGCACGTCGAGCGAGCCGAGGTGCGTGAGCGCCTCGTCGCACGAGCGGCGGCCGTAGATCTCGAATCGCTCCATGACGACTCCTACGATCGATCGATGATGGTGACGATGTTCTCCCGCGGCGCCACGACCATCTCGACCCACGGGCTCTCCTGGTACATCTGATAGGCGTAGGCGCGCGCGAGTCCCTGGGACGGCGCGATCACGTCGCCGACCTGGTGCAGCTCGCTCTCGTCGCGCGTGCGCGCGAACACGTCGTACACGGTACCGGTCGGCTTCTTGAAGTTCCGGTCGCGGATGCTCATACGATCCCCCAGGCGGCGAGCGCCGCCGTGCCGCGTTCCGTGAGGCGCCGCCGATCCCACGGCGGGTCCCACACGATCGAAACGTCGACGGCGTCCACTTCCGGCTCCCGCAGGAGACGGTCGCGAACGTCGCCGATCATGAACTCCATCGCCGGGCAGCCCATGGCCGTGAAGGTCATGTCGACCTCCACGCGGCGCTCGGCGGCGTCGTAGCGAACGCCGTAGATGAGACCCAGATCGACGACGTCGAGCGGCATCTCCGCGTCCTCCACGTCGTGGAGGCAGGACAGCAGATGCGCTTCGATCGTCGTCGCCTCGCCCATCAGTTCGCTCCGCGCTCGATCATGTTCGCGATCTGCCGGTGACCGCGCTGCAGGATCTCCACGAACTCGTCGTTCTTCGGGCCGCGCGCGCGCCAGCGCTTCATCACGCTGTCGCGGCCGGAGCCGTCGTCCATCCAGTCGATCGTGCCCTCGTCGAACAGCCAGCGCTTCGCCTCGGGATCGAACCGGCACGGGAACGGATAATCGATCTGGTACTTCTTCGCGGCCTCGTCCCAGTGCACGGGCGTCTCGAGCCCGAGCGAATCCAGGAACGGGATCGCCGTGGACATCCACGTCTGGCGGAGCTGGTCGTTCGACTGTCCCTTGAAGCCGTAGTCCAGCTGCACGGTCTGGGTCTTGAGGTCGTCCGGCAGCCCGAACCACTCGAGCGTGAGCGGGAGCATCCAGTCCACCGCGCGCTGCAGCTTCGCGTGACCCTCGGCGGAGGCGTTGATCTTCTTCATCCACGTCTCGCCGTGGCGGAGGTGGAAGTTCTCCTCCTTGTCCACCTTCACGAGCGCGCGCTTCCACGGCGCGAACGTCGTGTGACGGAAGACGTCTCCCAGCAGCGTGAAACCGGCGCGATCGTACATGGCGTTCGCCACGGCGAGCTCCACCCACGTGGTGAGCGGCACGTCGAACGCGTACGGGTACTTGAACTGCGACGGGTCGCGTTCGTAGATGAGTTCTTCCTTGCTCACGCCGAGATCTTCCATGAGGCGGTACGCGATGTGCGCGTGGCCCATCTCGTCCTGGATGATGCCCATGGCGGAGACGAACGCGTTGATCGAAGGAGCGTCCTTCGCCGCGAGATAGTACGCGGGCGCGCTCACGAGCTCGGTGTCCGCCGAGACGGTGAGAATGCGCTTCATGCCCGCGAGGTACTTCTCGGACATCTGATCGCCGGACTCCACGAGCATGCCGCCCTTGAGCCGCTCGATCATCTGGTCTTCGCTGATCATCACCATGCGGTCTCGTTCCTTTCGCCTAGCGGCCCGTGAACGTCGCCTGACGCTTCTCGGCGAACGCGCCGATGCCTTCCTTCGCGTCTTCCGTGTCGAACAGGGGCTCCATCAGCTTGCGCTCGAGCGAGAGCGCTTCGTCGAGCGGCAGGTCCATGCCTTCCATCACGGCCTGCTTGATCCGGCCGATCGCGACCGTGGCTCCGGTCGCGAGACGCGTGGCGTAGTCGGTGGTCTTGCGCAGCAGGTCCGCGGCCGGGTAGAGGCGGTTCACGAGGCCGATCTGCTCCGCCTCGGTCGGCGTGACGGTGCGGCCGGTGACCATCAGCTCGAGCGCCCGCGTCGCGCCGATCAGGCGCGGCAGGCGCTGCGTGCCGCCGTTGCCCGGCAGCAGGCCCAGCGTGACCTCGGGCAGGCCCATCCGGTAGTCGCCCTCGGCCGCGAAGCGCAGGTCGCAGGCGAGCGCCATCTCGAAGCCGCCGCCGAGCGCGTGGCCGTTGATCGCCGCGATGAACACCTTGGGCGACGTGCCCATCTTGCGCAGCGTGTTGTGGGCGAACCGGATCATCTTCATGTTCGCCTCGGTCGAGTTCGCCTGGAACGCCTTGATGTCGGCGCCGGCCGAGAAGAACTTCTCGAGCGCGCTGCGCAGGATCACGACCTTCACCGCGTCGTTCGCGAGCTGCGTGTCGATCGCGGTGTCCAGGTCCTGCATGAACGTCAGGTCGTAGCTGTTCGCCTTGGGGTGGTTCAGCTCGATGAAGCCGACGGCTCCGTCGGCCGAGGCGGTCACGCGCGGGTTCGACATTTCGACCTCCGGGGCACGAAAGAAAGGACGGGCGGGGCGCTCGGCCCCGCCCCGAGACGGACGGTTACGCGAGTCCTCCGATGACCGCGCCCTTCTTCTCCAGGTAGTAATCGACCGCTTCCGGACCGTGCTCGTGGCCGACGCCGGAGGCCTTCACGCCGCCGAACGGCAGCTCGTCGTACCCGTAGTGGATCTGGTTCACCCAGGTCACGCCCGCCTGGATCTCGCGGATCGCCTGGTTCGACCAGGTGAGGTTCTGGGTCCAGATCGACGATCCGAGCCCGTACTGATTGTCGTTCGCGAGCGCGATGCCCTCGTCCAGATCCTTGATCTTGAACACGGGCAGCACGGGGCCGAACACCTCGTCCTGCACGAGCTTCGCGTCGTGAGGCACGCCGGTGACGACGGCCGGCTCGAAGAAGTGTCCCTTCGCGAGTTCCGGCTTGTCCGGGCGCTTGCCGCCGATCAGGACCTCGGCGCCGCGGTTCACTGCATCCGCGAGCTGCTCCTCGATCTCGGCGCGCTGGTCGGCGGTGTGGAGCGGACCCATGCGCAGCATCGGCTTCTCCGGCCGCGTCGACGGATCACCGACCTCGTAGGTCCCGACCTTCTTGAGCAGGCCGGCCAGGAACTCGTCGTGGATGTCCTCGTGCAGGTACAGGCGCTTCACGGCGAGGCACGCCTGGCCGCAGTTCCAGAAGCGACCGATCATCGCGCCGCTGATCGCCTTCTTGAGGTCGGCGTCCGGCATCACGATCATCGGATCCGAGCCGCCGAGCTCCAGCGTGATCCGCTTGAACTGCGGGCCGGCGATCTCCATCACGCGACGCCCCGTGCCGGACTCGCCCGTGAACGCGATGCGCCGCACGACCGGGTTCTGCAGCAGCTCCTCGCCGACTTCGCGCCCCGGCCCGGTGATGCAGTTCAGCACGCCGGCGGGGAGGCCCGCCTCGTTGAACAGGCCGATGATGCGGAGCGTCGTGAGCGGCGTGGTGCTGGCCGGCTTCACGACCACCGTGTTCCCGGCGATCAGCGCCGGCCCGATCTTGGTGCCCATGAGCGTGATCGGGAAGTTCCACGGCACGATCGCGCCGCAGACGCCGACCGGGCGCTTCAGCACGAGGCCGTAGCTGTGCTTGCCCATGTCCGGCGGCAGCGGAACCTGCGCGCCGCGGATCTTGCTCGCGAGGCCGGCGTAGAAGGTCATGCCGTGCAGGAAATGGTGGATCTCGCCCATCGCCTCGAACACGGGCTTGCCCTGCTCCATCGAGAGCGTCTTCGCGAGCTCCTTCTGGTGCTCGCGGACCTTCTCGATGCCCGCGAACAGGAGCGCCGCGCGCTCGTCCGGCGACGTGTCGGCCCACGCCGGCAATGCGTTCTCGGCCGCGCCGATCGCGGTCTTCGCGTCGCTGCGGCTGCCCTTGGGCACGGCCGCGACGATCGAGCCGTCGAAGGGGTTGATCACGTCCATGGTCGCGCCGTCGCCGGCGTCGATCCATTCGCCGTTCACCATCATCTGGACCGCGCTCACACTGAGGACCTCGGTCATCCGGTCTCGTCTCCTGGTTCCGGTAGGGTTGGGTCGGACCGGATCGCGACCGGCGTTTCGACCGGGGTCGCGACCGGCGTCGCTCCGGGCGGAGCAGTCCGAAAACGGGTTCGGGGACTCCTCAGCCCGGAGTCGCGCTTCGCGGAATCCGACGTTTCGGGAGCAGAACGACCGAAGTTATGCCGCTCCGCCGGGGACGGTCAAGGGTGCGCTCGGAACGGACTCCCGCGCCCGTTCCCGCCCGCTCGGGGTCGAATCCGGCGCTAGTCCGCGGCCGGCAGACGCTTGTGCGAGCCGTCGCACCATGGTCGGTTGTCGCTGGTGCCGCACATGCAGATCGCGTACGTCTTGGCCTCGCTCACGCGCACGACGTGCGGGGTCTTGCCGGTCTGGAGCCGGGCGTGGCTTCCGTCGCAGTACGGCTTGTCGGACGACTCGCCGCAGGCGCAGAGCGCGAGCGTGCCGGGCTCGAGAGGGCCCTTCCAGGGGCTGCGGTCGTAGGCCATGCTTCGGGCCTCCTCGGGGAGCGGGGTGGAATCGCCGGCATTCTCGCACGCGATCGGCGAACGGGCCACCCGGCGTTGTTTCGGGACGGCCTTGCGCCGATGATCTTTCGAGGTCCCTGCGGCGGGGACGGGAGGGGATGGCGTCATGGAGCGGAAGCCCTCGCGGCTGACGGAGCGGGCCTTCGACGTCGTGATCGTGGGCGGCGGCGTGACGGGCGCGGCCCTGGCCTGGGACGCGGCACTCCGGGGGCTCTCCGTAGCTCTCCTTGAAAAGGGTGATTTCGGTGAGGCCACCTCGGCCGCGTCCTCCAAGCTCATCCACGGGGGCATCCGCTATCTCCAGCAGGGCCAGCTCGGCAAGGTCCGGGAGTCACTCGAGGAGCGCCGACGTTTCCTCCGCGTCGCCCCGCACCTGCTCACGCCGGTCCCGTTCCTGGTCCCGACCTACGGGCACGGTTTGAAGGGGAAGGAGATCCTCGCGCTGGGCATGAGCGTCTACGAGGCGCTCGGCGCGGGGCTCGCCCGTGATCTGCCGGGCGCCCGGCGGCTCGACCGGTTCCGGCTCCTGTCCCGCGACGACGTCCTCTCCCGCGAGCCGATCGTTCGCGCCGAGGGCCTCACGGGGGCGGCGGTCTTCCCCGAGATCCACATGCACAGCAGCGAGCGGATGACGCTGGCTCTGGTGCAGGCGGCGGTCGCGGCCGGGGCCGAGGCGGCGAACTACGTCCAGGCCACCGGCTTCCTGGGAGAGCCGGATCGGGTGACGGGAGTCCGGGCGCACGATCTCCTCTCGGACGAGGAATTCGAGGTCCGCGGGCGACTCGTTCTCAACGCCGCGGGGCCCTGGGCCTACCGGTTCCTCGAGCGAGCCGGCCGGGTCCGTCCCCCGGGAACGATGCAGCACTCCAAGGGCTGCCACGTGGTGCTGCCCTCGCTCACGAACGGGCACGCGCTCGCGCTCGCGACCCGGCTCGAGAACGAGGCGCTGCTGAACCGTGGAGGCCGTCACATCTTCCTGATCCCGTGGCGCGGGCACACGCTGGTGGGGACCACGAACGTGCCGTTCCGCGGCGAGCCCGACGACGTCTCGGTCACGGACCGCGACGTGGACGATTTCCTGGCCGAGATCCGCTCCGCGATTCCCGGAGCGGACCTGCGCCGCGACCGGGTCGTGTTCGCTTTCTCGGGCCTGTATCCGTTAGTGGATACGGAGGTGCGCGAGAAGGTCTACCAGGGCAGCGGGGAGTATCGCGTCGTGGATCACCGGGAAGCGGATCGGGTGGACGGGCTCGTCACCGTGCTGGGGGCGAAGTTCACGACCGCGCTCCGACTGGCCGAGAAGACGATCGACGGGGTCTTCGCGCGCGACGGCCGGCGGGCCCCGCCGTGCCGGACGGGAGACGTGCCGGTGCCCGGGGGCGACGTCGAGTCGCGCGCGGCGGCGGCCGCCGCGATCGCGAAGGCCGCTCCGGCGCTGGCCGCGGATGAGGTCGAGGAGCTGGCGGCCACGCACGGCGGCCTCGGCGTCGACATTGCCCGCCGAATCGGCGACGATGCCGCTCTGGCGCGGCGGATCGGTCCGGAACGTCCGGTGGTGCGGGCGGCGGTGCAGGTCGCGGCCGAGAGCGAGATGGCGATGCGGCTCGCCGATCTCGTGTTCCGCCGAACGGGGCTCGGGACGCTCGGGCACCCGGGAGCGGCGTGTCTGGCGGATTGCGCCGCGATCCTGGGAGGGGTCCACGGGTGGACGGCGGAGCGAAGGGAACGCGAGATTCGCGAAGTGGAAGCGACGCTGGGGCACGCCCGGTGAGCGTGACCACCGCGCGGCCCGAGGCGTCGGCGGCTCGAGAGCTCGGTCCGGGCGGGACGCCTCCGTCCCGGCCTTCGATCCTCGTGATCGCGCCCACGCCGTTCTTCGCGGATCGCGGCTGCCACGTGCGCATCTACGAGGAGACGCGCTTGCTACAGCATCTCGGCTACCACGTCGAGATCTGCACGTACCACCACGGGCGCGAGTTGCCCGGCGTGTTCACGCGCCGTACGCCGAACTTCCCCTGGTACAAGAAGCTCGGACCGGGGCCCTCGCTGCACAAGTTCTACGTCGACATCTTCCTGCTGTTCCGTTGCCTCGCGGTCGCGCGGGAGATCCGTCCCGCGGTCATCCACGCGCATCTGCACGAGGGCGCGTTCTTCGGCGCGATCGTCTCGCGGTTGCTGCGCATCCCGTGCGTGGCCGACCTCCAGGGCAGCCTCACCGGCGAACTCGCCGACTACGGGTTCGGCGGCAAGAACCGCTTGCTCTACGGAATCCTGCGGACGGTGGAGAACTGGATCAACCGCTCCGTCGATCACATCGTGGTGAGCTCGGCCGCGTTCCGCGAGGACCTGATCCAGCGGTTCAAGATCCCCGAGGACCGTGTCACGGAGGTCCGCGACGGGGTCGGCGAGTCGTTCTTCTCGACCCCTCCTCCGGGCGCGCGCGAGCAACTCGGGATTGCCGCCAAGAACAAGGTCGTGGCTTTCGTGGGGGTCCTCACCCGGCTCCAGGGCCGCGAGATCCTGCTCGACGTGATCCCGCAGGTCCTGGACGCGCGCGACGACGTGACCTTCGTCGTGGTGGGGTTCCCGGGGGAGGCGGATTGCGCCCGCCGGCTCGACCATCGCGGCTATCGCGAGCGTGTCCACTTCGTGGGCCGCGTGGACTATCTCCGGATCGCGGAGATCCTCGGGGAGTCGGACCTGGCGATCTCCCCCAAGATCTCGGAGACCGAGGGGAACGGGAAGCTGTTCAACTACATGGCGGCCGGCCTCCCCACCGTGGTCTTCGATAATCCGGTCAATCGGGAGATCCTCGGGGACGACGGTATCTATGTGAAGGATCGCGAGGCGAACGCGTTCGCCCGGGGAATCCTGGCCGCGCTCGAGGACGAGGCCGGGTCCGCCGAGATCGGCCGC
>JAGQIB010000391.1 GCA_020431545.1 Gemmatimonadota bacterium | reverse complement strand
GTGCGCCCGAAGCCGGTCTGGACCTCGTCGCAGATGAACACGCCGCCGTGTCGGCGCACGATCTCCACCGCCTTCTCGAAGTACTCGAGCGGCGGCGTGACGAACCCGCCCACGCCGAGGATGGGCTCCGCGATGAACCCGGCGATCTTGCCGGTGGTCGTCGTGCGGATCAGCTCGTCGAGGTCGTCGGCGCAGCGCACGCCGCAGTCCGGGTACTTCAGGCCGAGCGGACACCGGTAGCAGTACGGCGCCAGCGCGTGCTTCACGCCCGCGACCTGACTCGGCACGGCGCGCCACGGCGCGTGTCCGGTGAGCGACTGCGCGAGCGTGCCGCGGCCGGAGTAGCCGTGCCGGAGCGCGATGATCTCCAGCGCGCCGGTGTAGACCTGGGCGAGGACGACCGCGGTGTCGTCGGCCTCCGTGCCGGAGGCGTTGAAGATCGTCTTCCGGAGGCGGCCGGGCGTCAGGCGGGCGAGCCGCTCCGCGAGCTCCACCACGGGCACCACCGGGTACAGGCTCGAGACGTGCCCCAGTCGGTCCACCTGCGCCTTGATCGCCGCGGTCACCCGATCGTCGCAGTGCCCGATCGAGACGGTGAGGATGCCGCCGAAGAAGTCCAGGTACTCGCGCCCGTCCACGTCGCGGACGTGCATCCCCTTCGCGGAGTCGATCACGAGCGGTTCCGCGTAGTAGTTCGCCACGGCGGGCTGGAGATACTCCTGGTGCTTGCGCCGCGTCTCGGCGGCGACGTCCTGTCCGGTCTCGGGATTCATGCGACCCTCCTCGCGAGGAAACGTCCTCGGCCCCGCTCGGCGCGGAGGTCTCCCTCCCGGTAGGCGATCCGGCCGCCCGCGATCACCACGGTCGGAATCCCCTTCACCTCGAAGCCTTCGTAGATGCTGCGATCGTTGCGGTGGAAATGAGTCTTCGCCGAGATCGTGCGGGTGCCTTCGGGGTCCCACACCACGACGTCGGCATCCGCGCCGGGCAGGAGCGAGCCCTTGCGCGGGTACAGGTCGAAGATCTTGGCCGGCCGGGTGGAGACGAGATCGACGAATCGCTGCGCGTCGAAGCGTCCGCCCCGGACGCCGTGGTGCCAGAGCAGGGACAGACGATCCTGGATGCCTCCCGCGCCGTTCGGAATGATGCGGAAGTCCCGCGCCCCGTTCTTCTTCTGCTCGTGCGAGAACGTGATGTGGTCCGTGCCCACCGCCTGCAGGATACCGGCGGTCAGCGCGTTCCAGAGCACGTCCTGGTGACCGCGCGGGCGAATCGGCGGCGACATCACGTAGCTCGCTCCTTCGAAGTCCGGGCGGTCGTACACGGAGTCGTCCAGCAGGAGGTACTGCGGGCACGTCTCGCCCCAGCAGATCTGACCGCGCTCTCGCGCCTCGGCGAGCGCCTGCACGGACTCGCGGCACGTCATGTGCACGATGTAGGCGCGCGCGCCCGTCTGGGCGGCGATCATCAGCGCGCGATGGGTCGCCTCGCCTTCCACGGGGGAGGGGCGGGAGAGCGCGTGGTACTTCGGCGCGATCTGCCCGGCCTCGAAGAAGCGGTTCTGCAGCTCGACGACCATGTCGCCGTGCTCGGCGTGTACGGTGACCACGGCGCCGTACTTCGCCGCGGTCGCCATGGCGCGGATCAGCTCCGGATCCTCCACGCCGATCGCGCCGCGGTAGGCCATGAACACCTTGATCGACGTGATGCCTTCCTCCTGCACGCAGCGACGGAGCCACTCCTCGCTCTCGTCCCGCCAGCAGGTCACGGCCATGTGGTAAGTGTAGTCACACGTGGCGACCTTCGACTTCTCCCGCCACGCGCGCAGCGTGTCCATCGCGTCGTCCTGCCGGCCGGGAATCACGAAGTCGATGAAGGTCGTGGTTCCGCCGGCGAGGCCGGCGGCCCCGCCCGTCTCGTAGTCGTCGAGCGACACGGTGCCCATGAACGGCAGCGCCATGTGGACGTGCGGATCCACGCCGCCGGGGAAGACGAGCTGGTCGGAGGCGTCGACGATCTCGTGACCCGTGGGGTCGAGCCCTTGTCCGACGGCTGCGATCTGCCCGCCGTCGCAGAGAACGTCGCCGCGCACGGTGTCCAGCGCGGTGACGAGCGTGCCGTTGCGGATCAGGGTACCCATTCGACCTTCCTTGCGCGTCAGGGAAGCAGGGACGTCAGATCCCCGTATGTCTCCGGCCGGCGATCCCGGTAGAACGCCCAGACGCGCCGGACCTCCTCGATCACCTCGAGATCCATGTCCGCCGTCACGAGCTCGTCGTCGTCTTCGGAACC
>JAGQIB010000390.1 GCA_020431545.1 Gemmatimonadota bacterium | reverse complement strand
GTTCCGGGCCGGGGACCTGCCGCCGCTCCCGTTGCCGACGCCGCGCGTCGAGGCGCCCGATTCGGAGGATGGAGCATTCGGAGAGACGGCCAACGTACCGGCCCCGCCCGCCGGCTCCGCGCCCCCGACCACCGACGACGACCCCGCCAACGAACGCCAAGCCAAGGACTTCGGGACTCTGGTTCACGCCGCGCTCGAACTCTGGCAGGCGAACCTCTCGGCCGAATCGGCGGTGCGCCGGGCCGCCGTCCGCCATCCCGAGCTCGCGACCCACGTGGGCGAGGCCGTGGAGCTGGTGGAGCGCGTGCTGCGGGACCCGGCGTTCGAGCCGATCCGCGCCGCGGTCGCCGGCGAACGTGGCCGCCTCCTCCGCGAGGTGCCCTTCCTGCTCGCGAACGCGGACGCCGACGCGGCCGCGGGCACGATCGACGCGCTTCTCGAGGAGCCGGACGGCGCCCTGGTGATCCTCGACTGGAAGACGGGGCATCCCCCGGCCGCCGCGGCCGCGCGCCAGGCGGCGACCTACGCGAACGCCGTGGAACAGCTCACGGGCCGAGCGCCGCGCGAGGTCCGGTTCCTGCTGCTGTCCCGGAGCCCGATCGGCGTTCTGTCGCTCGCGCCGGAGCAGATCTCCCCGACCTAGAGTCCCGCGCCCGAGCCGCCGACGCCGAACTTGCGCGCGCGATAGCGCATCGTCTTGTACGAGAGCCCGAGCAATCGCGCGGCCTCGCTCAGGTTCCCGCCCGCGCGCCGCACCGCCTCGCGGAGCAGTCGTTCCTCGATGGCGGCGAACGATACGGGGCCACCGTCGAGCAGCGCTTCCGGCGCGAGCGGTCCGTTCCACTCGACCACGGCGGCAGCCCGCGGCCCGGCGTCGTGTCCCCGCACCGGCGCCGGCAGATCGTCCACGTCGAGCGTCTCCCCCTCCGAGAGGGCCACGAGCCGGGCCACCAGGTTCTCGAGCTCACGCACGTTCCCGGGGAACGGGTACGCCTCGAGAAACGCGATCAGTTCCCGGGAGAAATCGGGCGCCGGCACACCGAGGCGGTCCGCCGCCCGATCCCGGAACGCGAGCGCGAGCGGCAACACGTCCTCCCGTCGCTCGCGCAGCGGCGGCAGCTCCACCGCGAGCACGTTCAGGCGATGGTACAGATCGTCGCGGAACGTGCCCTCCTCCACGAGCGTGGGGAGTGCGCGATTCGTCGCCGCGAGGACCCGAACGTCCACCCGGCGCGGACGACCGCCGCCCACCCGCTCCACCACCCGGTCCTGGAGCACGCGCAGCAGCTTCGCCTGGAGCACGACCGGCATCGATCCGATCTCGTCGAGGAACAGCGTGCCGCCGTCCGCCTGCTCGAATCGGCCGGCGCGCGCTTCCGTGGCGCCCGTGAACGACCCGCGCTCGTGCCCGAACAGCTCGCTCTCGGCCAGCGCCTCGGGGATCGCGGCGCAGTTCACGGGGACGAACGGTCCGGACGCCCGATCGCTGCCCGCGTGCAGAAGGCGAGCGGCGAGCTCCTTGCCGGTGCC
>JAGQIB010000389.1 GCA_020431545.1 Gemmatimonadota bacterium | reverse complement strand
ACTCCTCGGAGCGGAACGTGGCGAGGTAGTCGAGCCGCTGACGCTGGACCACGCCGTCCGTGGTCTCGTCGATCGTGGTGAGCGTGTACTCGGATGCGGGCACCTCGCCCTGAATCGAGTCCACGAGACGCATCGTGAGTCCGCGGCTGTCCGCCGCTTCGAACCGGATCTCCGCCCCGTTCGGGTAGCTCGAGCCGTTCACGAAGAACGGCAGCCCCGGGTTCTGGACCGGTTCCCCGGCGATGGTGACCGTGATCTCCGGCTTGGCCACGTCGGGCCGGAGCGCGGGGTCGCCGAGCAGGACGTACCGCTGCGCGGCCTGCCGGTTGTTCGTGGTGTTCCCCGCGGAGCCGGGATTGTCGGCCTGGTACATGAGCCGCGCGCGGGTCGTGGACTCGCCGAGCGTCCACGCGTAGCCCGGACCGCCGCTGCTCGGCAGCCCCACGCCCCCTCCGTCGAGCTCGTTCGGGTCCAGGGAACGCTCCGGATAGAAGAACGCGTTCATCACGTGCACGTTGAATCCGAGATTCGGCGTGAGGAACTCGTAGCCCGAACTCGCGAAGGACGCCACCGCCCCCGCCGGTTCCTCCACCGCGGACTGGTGGACGTTCATCAGCTTCTCCGCCATGCAGTCCTCCCGCGTGAGCTCGTCGTAGCGATCGAACTCCGCGAGGTGGCAGGCGAACCCGAGGAACACGAACGGCTTGCCTTCGTTGCGCAATGCCTCCACGTCCCGTCGTCCGATGTTGTCGTCGCGGTAGAACTCCTCGTGCCCGAGAAAGAACTTGTTCGCGTGTCCCTGGTAGTTCCACACGAGGCCGCCCTCGTTCAGGCGCTCCCGCAGGACCGGCAGGACGCGCACGAGCACCGTGTCCCGAGTGCAGGAGTACTCGAGCTCCCATTGCGGATTGCGGCACTCGCACCAGATCCCGCACTGTCCGTCCGGCAGCGAGTCGCACGCCGTGTCGCAGGGATGGGTCCAGTCCGAGATCGCGAACACCACGGGATCGAGCTCCTCCTCCGGGTGATCCGCGAGCAGCGAGTCCGCCATGAAGCGACTCACGTTCTCGAACTCCAGTTCGCTCGGCCCCTTCCAGCCGTAGCCGTCGCCGAAGCCGCCGCCGAGGCTGCCGGAGAGCGCGTCGTCCGCGAGGAACAAGACGCGACGTCGCCACTGCTGGCTGGTCCCCGTGCCGGCCTCGTAGGCCTGCATCCGCTGCAGGTTCCAGGCGAGTTCGTCCAGGTCGTTGACGGCGAGCCGGCCGACGTAGATGTCGGACAGATCATCCCATCGTCCCTCGGAGTCGCGCGTGAGCTCCGCGTAGTACTGATCCGACTCCTCGGGGGCGCCCTCGTAGGCGGCCCACAGGCTGTGGCTCGGCACCAGATCCGGCATCGCCACCGTGCCGAGATTCCGGTGATCCTCGTTCGCGTCGCCCACGAGGCAGAGGAACTCGATCGGCGTCGCCCAGCGATGGAGCCCGTAGGCCGCAAACGCCTTGATCGCCTCGGGATCGCGACGCCCGTTGTGGAACACGTCCCAGACTTCCGACTCCGCCACCGCGAGCGAGGAAAAACGCTCGGCGCGCCAGTTCGCGAGATCGCGCGCCCCCTCCAGGAGCGAGTCGTGCGCCAGCGCCACGTAGACCGCGCCCGCGCCACCCCCGAGCAACGACGGAGTGGATCGCAGCGCGATATCGGAGGACGGGATCTCGGGAATCGTCCCGTCTCGCAGGGCGACGTACTCGCCGTTCCCCCCGGCGTTGTCGTGATCGAATCGCAGGTCGAAGCGGCCGCCGCCGGCGGCCACGATCTGGGCCGGAGCGACTCCGACGCGTGCCGGCGCCTCCGGGTCCGTGACGTCGAACAGGAGGAGATCGCTTCCACCGAAGTCGCGCACGCGAATCAGGTTGTTCCCGGCCGTCCCCTGATCGGTGCGGAGTCGGAGCTCCTCCGAACGTGCGATCAGCGCGCGCGAGTACGTCACGCGGTACCAGTCGAACAGGAATCGCACCACGTTGTAGGGCGAGGCCGTCCCGTTGCCGGAGTACGTGCGGGCGGT
>JAGQIB010000388.1 GCA_020431545.1 Gemmatimonadota bacterium | reverse complement strand
GTACGTCGCCTGCTCGAGCGTGAAGTGCACCGCGCCGACGTTCGCCGCCGCGCGATCCCCGGCGATCACCACGAACGTCGTCTGCGGAAACTCCGCCGCCACCCGCAGCGTGGCGTCCTGGAACTCGTACGCGTGCGCGAACACGAGCCGCGTGCCCTGCGCCGCGAACTGCCGCAGGTTCTCCTCGAACTGGCTCTTGTCGAGACTCTCGACCTTCGAGACCTTCGCGCCGAGCTGATCGCGGATCGCGAGCACTCCCTCCCACGCGCTCTGGTTCCAGCCGTCGTCGGAGACGGGCCCCGTGAGCAGCACGGCGACCCGGAAGTCGCTCGACGAGCGCGAGCCGGATTCGCAGCCCACGCCTCCCGCCACGACGAGGAACGCGAACAGGATCGGGAGCCAGGGGAAGCGCGCGGGCGGACGGGCGCGATCGGTGGTCATCGCGGCACTCCTTCGGGGCAGAGATGCCGCGGATGTTCCAAGCGGGAACGGGAGGTGTCAACCCTACCGCGGATCGCGGGCCGTTTCCGGGAGGGGGGCCACTGGTGCCGCGTTCTCCCAGTAGGAGCCCTGCGGGGTGCCCTCGCCGCTGTGCTCGGCGCGTCGCGCCCAGGCCTCGAGCGCGCGGGCGTACTCGTGCCGGGCCTTCTCGCCAAGCTCGTGCGGCGGATCCCGCTCCTCGACGGACACCCGGATCCCGCGCTCCTCGAGCCAGCGATCGGCCTGGGCGCGCGGCACGAGCGGGCGCAGCCCCGCGCCGTCGGCCGCGAACACCTCGTCCACGCCCTCGGCGCCGGCGATCCGGTCCCGCACGGATCGCTCGGCCGCGAGCCGGAAACCGTCCCCGTCGCCGTCCATCCACCACGCGGTGCAGGCCCAGCCCACCACGGCCTCCCGCACGTTCGCGGGCACGCTGCCCTGCACGACGTTCTCGAGCGTCTCGCGCGCGTCCTGCGCGCTGAGCCCCTCCTCCACCCCGCGCGACACCGACTGCGGCGTGAGCACGTACGACCAGAAGCGATCGAGCGAACGGATCTGCGCGATCGCCCCGATCGAACGGTGCTGCTCCACGGAGGCGTCCTCCGGCAGCAGCAGCTCGAAGTTCGGCTGCACGTAGGCGCGCCCGCTCTTGGGCTCGTCGCGCTTGCGTCGCGCACGCTTCGCGTCGTGGAGCGTGGACCAGGCGTCGATCGCGCTGTCGGTCGCCGAGGCCACGGGCTCGCCGTCCGGATCCGATCCCGTGTACACGAGACCGAGATCCGCGAGCAGGTGCACGCATACGGAAACCCAGCCGCGGCCGGGCACCTCGGGCGGCGCCTCCGTCTGCGCGCGCACCCGGAGCATGTGGAAGTGCGGGCGCATCGCACGGTAGCGCACGGACTCCGTGAGCGGGGCGAGCGGAATCCAGCCGGCCTCGCGCCAGTCCACGAGCGCCTCCAGCACGAGCGGGATGTTCTCGTAGTGATCCTTGAGGAACGAGAGCAGGAGACTCTGGCGCTCGATCTCCGGCCGCCTCGACCAGTCCGCCCAGCTGTCGAAGTCCACGTAGAGACGCTTGCCGCGCTTCTCGAGGAAACCGAGTCGGCGGAGCAGCTCGATCACGCGCGCGATCCGCCCGCGGATGACCTTCGGCGACATCGATCCGGCCGCGGGCTCCGAGAGGTACGAGAGGAAGAAATCACCGAGCGTCTCGAGATCCCGTTTCCACACGCGATCCTCCTCGGCCATCACGCGCGGCGGGGTCTGGTGCACGTGGGCGAGCAGCGCGACGACCAGGCCGTGCACGGACTGCCGGACGGCGCTGGCGCCCGGAATCACGTCGTGCGGGAGACGGGGAGGCCGCCCCGAGATGCGGTCGCCGAGCAGATCGGCGACGCCGTCCGGCAGGTACGCCGTGTCGCTTCCGATGAGGAACGTGAGGTGGCGTCGGCGCAGCTTGCTCAGCGTACGTCGCCACTGCTCCGCGGAGCGATCGCCCCGGGCGGCGAGCTCGCGGCAGAGCCAGTCGCGCGGAGCGATGCCGCCGACCTGGCGCAGGACGTACAGCGCCTCCGCCTCGACGTCGTCGATCGCGTCGGTCAGCGTGCGGCGCGCGTCCGACGACTCGAAGTGCGCGACGAGCGCGTCGACCATCTCCGCGCGATCGTAGCCGCCGGTCCCGAGGTGGTGGCGATAGATCGTCCGGAGATGCTCGAACACGACTTCGTGCTCGAGGAAGTCACGGAGCGTCCTTTTCACGTGGCGACTCGCGGCTCCCGCTCGAGCTCGGCCCGGTCGAGTTGTCCGGCGAGTCCCTCCGGCGATTCGAGGTCGATCACTTCGTACTGGTACCCCTGCTCGGTGAGAAACAGCTGACGTTTCAGTGCGAACTCCTGCTCGGAGGACTGCGAGGTGACGAGCGAGTAGAACCGGGTGTCCGCCTCCTTGGGGCGAAGGATGCGGCCCAGACGCTGGGCTTCCTCCTGGCGCGAACCGAACGTTCCGCTGACCTGGATCGCCACGTTCGCCTCCGGCAGATCCACGGCGAAGTTCGCGACCTTGGACACGACGAGGATCCGGATGTCACCGCTCCGGAACCGGTCGTACAGCTTCTCGCGTTCGGACGAGGGAACCTGGCCCGTGATGAGCGGCGCGCCGGTCGCCTCCGCCAGGGAGCGGAGCTGATCGAGGTAACCGCCGATCACGAGGATGTGATCCTCGGGGTGCAGCGCGAGGATGTCGCGGACCACGTCTTCCTTGTTCGGGTTCTCGGCCGCCACGCGGTACTTGCGTCGCTTGTCGGAGGCGGCGTATTCGGCGCGGAGCTCGTCCGGGAACGGCACGCGGATCTCCAGGCAACGCGCCTCCGCGATCCATCCCTTGGACTCGAGATCGCGCCACGGCAGCTCGTAGCGCTTCGGCCCGATCAGCGAGAAGACGTCCGTCTCGCGGCCGTCCTCGCGCACGAGCGTCGC
>JAGQIB010000387.1 GCA_020431545.1 Gemmatimonadota bacterium | reverse complement strand
TCGGCGTGTTCGACGGCGTCCACCGCGGGCACCAGGCCGTTCTCGCGCAGCTGCGGGCGGTCGCACCCGCGGGGCGCGCGCTGGCCGTGACGCTCGACCCGCATCCGCTCGCCGTACTGCGCCCCGAGTTCGCGCCGCCGCTCCTCACGACGGCCGAGGAGCGGGTTCGTCTGCTCCGGGAGATCGGGCCGAGCCCGGATGCCGTGATCGTCCGTGCGTTTGACCGCGCGACCGCGGCCTCCGCCCCGAAGGAGTTCCTGGCCGGCCTCCTGCCGCCGGGCGCGACGCTCGCGTCGCTCGTGATCGGCTACGACTTCCGCATGGGCAAGGACCGCACCGGCGGCTACGAGGAGCTGTGCGCGATCGGGGCACGGGAGGGCTTCGAGGTTCTCCGGGTGCCGCCCACGCTCGACGGGGACGCGCCGATCTCGTCCTCGCGGATCCGGGAGCGAATCGAGGCCGGCGACGTGGCGGAGGCGGGCCGGCTGCTCGGGCACCCCTACCTGGTCGTCGGGCGAGTCGTCCCGGGCCGGGGGGTCGGAAGAACCCTCGATTTCCCCACCGCGAATGTCGATGTGGGAAAGAACGGGAAGCTCCTGCCGGCTTTGGGCGTCTATGCCGTCCGGGTGCGGATCCTGCCGGATCCCGAGAGGCTGCCCGCCGTGGTCAACTGGGGGGTCCGGCCGACGTTCGGGGCGGGCGAACCCGTCCTGGAGGTCCACATCCCCGGATTCCGGGGCGATCTGACGGGCCGGGAGCTGGCCCTGGACGTCGTGGACCGGATCCGGGAGGAGCGGGCGTTCCCGGACCGGCAGGCGCTCGTGGAGAGGATCCGTCGGGACGTCGCGGAGGCGCTGGAACGGCTCCAGGATGCCGGGGAGGCCCCGGGAAAGGCCTTGCCCGGCTCCGGCCGGTCTGATAGATTGCCCGGCTGATTCGCGTACGAATGCGAGTTTTCGGAGCGGCCCTCGTCCTGGATAGGTTTCTGGAGACACAGGGTCGCGTCCCCGAGCGGGGACAAAAGGAGAATCTGAGCAACATGACGATGTCGAAGGAGGACAAGTCGGGGGTGATCAGCCGGTTCCGGCTGCACGAGTCCGACAGCGGCTCCCCCGAGGTCCAGATCGCGCTCCTCACGGAGCGGATCAACTACCTCACCGAGCACTTCAAGGTCCACAAGCGGGACCACCATTCGCGTCGCGGCCTGCTGAAGCTGGTCGGTCGCCGTCGTCGCCTTCTCGATTACCTGAAGGCGAACAAGGTCGAGCGCTACCGCACGATCATCAAAGAGCTCGGTATCCGCAAGTAGGCGGATCCCTTCTCGCGCCGCCCCTCACCCCGAGGGGCGGCCGAAACGTTTCGGGGGCGCGCGGCAGATGCCGTCGTCGCCGGATCCGGTCTTCCCGCCGCCCGGTGGGAGGCCTCGTCAGGCGCAATGCCATCACCGCCCGGGTGGGCGGACGAAAGGAACCCGAATTCCCATGGGTATGATCAAGAAGAGCATCCAGGTCGGGGGCCGCGAGCTCTCGATCGAGACCGGCCGGATCGCCAAGCAGGCGGCGGGCGCAGTCCTCGTCCAGTACGGGGAGACCGTCGTTCTGGTCACGGCGCAGGCGGACACGAAGGAAGACGTCACGAAGGACTTCCTGCCGCTGACGGTCGAGTACCGGGAGAAGTTCTACGCGGCGGGGAAGATCCCCGGCGGCTTCTTCAA
>JAGQIB010000386.1 GCA_020431545.1 Gemmatimonadota bacterium | reverse complement strand
AGCTCCGGTTCTTCGGCGACCTTTCGGTGGAGGAGACCGCCGAGGTGCTGGGCGTGAACGAGCGCACCGTGCGCCGGGACTGGCGCAAGGCCCGCTCCTTCCTGCACGAACGACTGCGCGAGATCTGATTCGCCGCGGCGGCGGCGTCCGTGTGCGGTCATTGTCCTGTCCCTGCTCGGCTTCGCGGCACTCCGCCGAGAGAAACGGAATCCGGGCGCGCGGGCGGACTTTCTCCTCGTCGCCTCCGGGACCTCCCCATCACGAAACGTCGGCGGGCGCCCGATTCGCACGCGTCCGTCGTGCCCGCGGCGTGTCCGGCGCCGCCCGGCGAATGCGTTGGTCGGGGTGTCTCGAACCCGGAGGTCCCCTTGCTTCACTCGAGTTCGCGGTCGCGCCGACCGCATTGCTCCCGCGTGCCCCTCCTGCTCCTCCTGCTGCTGGCGGCGGCTCCGGCCCACGCGGACGGCACCGCCTGCGTGATGCCTCCCCCCGATGGCGTGTTCCCGAGCCACGTGCGGGAGGCCCGCGAGCGCATGATGGAGTTCCGTCCCGAGCATCCGGGCGGATGGACCGCCCGCGCGGAACGCCTGGCCCGGCAGCAGGCCGACTACCGGAACGGGCTCATCGACGAGAACCCGCTCGCCAATCCGGATCCCCGCAGCGTGGCGATCGGCGACTTCATCCTGCCGGTGCTGCCCATGCTCTTCAGCAACCGCGCCACGCCGCCCTGGAACCCCGTGTCGTTCGAGGCCCGGCTGTTCCTGTTCGACACCACGGCCACGGCGCAGCAGTACTTCGACGAGGTCTCGTACGGTCAGCTCAACGTCACCGGTGACGTGTGGGACTGGCAGCAGACCGGCTTGCCGGACACGTACTTCGAGGGGAGCGACCAGGGACTCCCGGGCCGGATGGGGGACCTCTTCCTCGCCGCGCTGCTTCTCAACGACGACGTCGTGGACTTCTCGCAGTACGACAACGACGGGCCCGACAACATCCCGAACTCGGGCGACGACGACGGATACGTGGACGTCATCGTGCTCGTGCATCCCGAGATCGGTGGCGAGTGCATGGGCGACTCCACCGACATCTGGTCGCATCACTTCTGGTACTCGAACCACTCGGAGGACGGGCCGTACGTCACGAACGACCTCGGCGCGAACGGATCACACATCCGGGCCGACCGCTATCTCATCATCCCCGGCCAGCAGTGCACGGGCGGCATGGTCGACATCGGGGTGTTCTGTCACGAGCTCGTGCACGCGATGGGGATCAAGGATCTCTACGACACGGGCCCGAACATCACCGGCGATTCGGACGGAATCGGCGACTGGGGGCTCATGGGGAGCGGCGGGTGGAACTCGACGGCCCGTCCGTCGCACCCGACCGCGTTCACGAAGTACCGGCTCGGCTGGATGGACCTGATCAACCTCACGGCCGACGACCCGCTGCTGTGCCTGCCCCCGATCGAGTTCAACCCGTACGCGCTGCGGCTCTGGCCGCACGGCGCGCCCTCCGCCGAGTACTTCCTGGTGGAGAACCGGCAGCGACTCGGGATGGATCTCTCGCTCTGGAGTCCCGGCCTCGTGATCTACCACGTGAACGAGGACTTCTACGTCGCGGGTCGCGACATCAACCGCGTCAACGCGGACGAGACGCGCAAGGGCCTCGACGTCGAGTGTGCCGACGCGATCTCCGCGGGCCACGTCGTCGACGCCGATGACCTGGACATCAAGGGCGACTCCAACCGGGGCGACTCGACGGACGTGTTCTGCCTCACCGGCGGCGGAACCGTGTTCGACGCGAACTCGATCCCGGACTCGCGCTCCTACTCCGGCGACGTCACGGGCGTTGCGGTCCGCAGCGTGGGACCCTGCGCGGGTGCGGACAATGGCGAGCCGAACTACGTCTGCGCGTCCTACGAAGTGGGCGTGCCGCAGCCGGTGGACGTCTGCCTGAACGACTGCCCCGGCGACTTCTGCAACAACATCGCGCTGTGCGGGGAGTGGTGGGGAAGCCCGGACATCTGGCTCGACCACGACGGCGACGGCGACGACGACTATCCGACCCCGGGCGTGCGCAACCGCGTCTGGACCCGGCTCCGCAACACGGGCGTGGAAGCCGCGGTGGGCACGACGGTGCAGATCTACCTCGCCCAGGGTGCGATGGGGCTCGAGTGGCCCGACGACGCCGAGCAGTTCGTGGGCGTGACGGGATATCCCGTCGTGGGGCCCGGCGACTTCCAGGAAGCCTACCTGGACTTCGAGTATCCGGAGTTCCCGGAGGGGGGCGGCCACTACTGCATCGGCGCCGTGGTGCAGCAGACGTACGACCCCACCACCAATCTGCCGGCGAACCTCTCCAACAACATCGCCCAGGTGAATCACTCGATCCTGATGGAACGCGGCTCGCTCGGAGCGCGGGAGCAAGCCGGCCGCGGCGACGGTTGCGGCTCCGTGTTCTTCGACACCTGGATCCAGCTCTACGACGGCTTCAACCCGAACGGCGCTTCCATCCAGGCCGAGGTGCGGGTCGGCTCGCCGCCGAACTTCAACGATGCGGTGCTGCCCCCGGGCTGGAACCTCGCGATCGACCCCGGCACGGGTCCGTTCACTCTCTCCCGGGTCGAGCGCGACTCGATCTACGTGACGCTGTGGGCGGACAACACCACGAGCGGTCAGTCCGCCCACGTGCCGCTCACGCTGTGGAACCTGTTCTCGAACCAGGCGATCGGCGGCACCACGATCGACGCGCACGTGGACTGCGTGGAGCCGAGCGTCGTGCAGAACGTATCCATCGACTGGCTGCCGCCGAGCGGCGACGATCCGTCGCAGGCGAACGTCCTGCTCGAGTGGGACTCCGTGGATCTGGACGTCTTCGGCAACCCGGAGATGATCGCGTACTACCAGATCGTCCGTTCCCACGACGGCGGCGTTCCGATCACGGTCGATCGCGTGGCGCTCGACGCCGATCTCCAGCGACCCAAGATGCAGTGGTACGACACCGTCGCCCGGACGTGCCCCGGCTCGTGGACGTACACGATCCGCGCGGTGGACGCGGCCGACAACTTCGGCGGCGCGTCGACGCCGATGGTGCTCGAGTGCGCGGGGGCGGCCGTGGACGCACCGGTGGTCGCCGTGGCCGGCCCGGCGTTCGCGCTCGAGCCGAACCCCGTGCGCACCACGGCGGAGGTCCGGTTCGAGATGGCGCGCCCCGGTGAAGCCGACATCGCCATCTACGACGCCCGCGGAAGCCGGGTGCGTCTCCTCTGGACCGGCCACCGAGCGGCCGGCACGCATCGACTCGCGTGGGACGGCCGCGACGACTCGGGACGACGCCTTTCCAGCGGCGTGTACTTCGCGCGCGCCGCGCTTCCGGGCGGGACCGAGACGAAGAAGATCGTGCTCGTGCGGTGATCGACGTGACGCGGCTCCCCCGGGTAGGATGACGACGACCCGGGGGGCCGCCATGTCGCACGAAGCCATCCTCGATCTCTGCCTTCGCGAGTTTCGCCGCACGAAACAGCTCGCGGACCGCGCGATCACACAGCTCGACGACGAGCAGTTCTTCCGCGCGCTGGCCGCCGACGGCAACAGCGTGGCGATCGTCGTCAAGCACGTGGCCGGCAACGCGCGTTCCCGCTGGCGCGACTTCCTCACGTCGGACGGGGAGAAGCCGGATCGCGATCGCGATTCGGAGTTCGTTCTCGACGATCGCGACACTCGGGCGGACCTGATACGCCGGTGGGAAGAAGGCTGGGCGTACCTGTTCGGCGCGCTCGAGCCGCTCGGCGAGGCCGACCTCGACCGCGAGGTGAAGATCCGCGGCGAGGCACTCTCCGTGCTGCAGGCGATTCATCGCCAGCTCTCGCACTACGCGTATCACGTCGGTCAGATCGTGCTGCTGGCTCGGACCTAGCGCGGGGACGCCTGGCGGACACTCTCGGTCGCCAAGGGGCAGTCCGCCGCGTTCAATCAGGCGCCCACGTCCTATCTGGCGGACGGCGGCAAGCGAGTCGGCTGAAGTAGGGCTCGACCGCTTGTCGACCTGCGGGGACGGGAGCGGCGCTCGTCCTCGTCTTCGAGTACGGTCTCCCCACGGGAGTCATCGGCTCGGGCGGGGAAATGCGGCGGCCGTCAGTTGACGTTCAGACGCCCGATCAGCTCGCGCAGGGTCGACTCTTCCCCCTTCAGGCTGTCGTGCCAGTCGGGGTTTCGGGTGCGACGAACCTGCGACCGAACGTCGCCGAGGGCCGTGTTCAGGAGCCGGAGCAGGAGCTTGCGCTCGGGATCCGTGAGCTCGACGTTCATGGCGATTCCCTCCACGTGGCGCGGATCGAACGGCCTCCGCCCACGCGTCCAGTTTACCCCGGTGGCTCCGCCGGAGAAGGGACCCGACGACGGTGACCGGGCGACGGCGGAGAGCGGAGGCGACGTGTCCCGTCTGCGCGACGTGATCGCCGAGGCGCGCGCCTGCACGGTCTGCGCGCCCTTCCTCGCCCATCCCCCGCGCCCGGTGTTCCAGCTTCACCCATCTGCCCGCATTCTCGTGGCCGGCCAGGCTCCGGGCCGACGCGTGCACGAGAGCGGCCTCCCCTTCGACGACCCGAGCGGTGACCGTCTTCGGGAATGGATGGGCATCGATCGCGCGACCTTCTACGACGAGACCCGGCTCGCGATCGTCCCGATGGGCTTCTGCTTCCCGGGCACGGGGCGAGCCGGCGATCTGCCGCCGCGGCCGGAGTGCGCGCCGCTCTGGCGCGAGAAGCTGCTCGGCGGTCTGAAGCATCTCGAGCTCACGCTCGTCATCGGGCAGTACGCGCACGCGTATCACCTGCCGGAGACGAAGGGACGGTCGGTGACGGAGATCGTGGCCGCGTGGCGCGATCACTGGCCGCGAGTGGTCCCGTTGCCGCATCCGAGCCCGCGCAACAATCGCTGGCTTCGCGAACGGCCGTGGTTCGACCGCGAACTCGTCCCGGAGGTACGAAGCCGCGTGCAGGATATTCTCACGGACTGACGTCGCGCCACGGGGAGAATCCGCGGCCGGCTTCGAGACGATCCACTCCCGGTCAGCGGCCGCGCTTGCCGCGCGGGGGGATCCGGAGCACCGCCGTGTTCGACATGCGATCGTGCGCGAGACGTCGATTCGCATCCCGCCACAGATCGAGCAAGCCGATCCCGAGCGTTCCGAGGCTCGCGAGATACCCGCCGAAGCGTTCGAAGCTCTCCCACAGCGTGAGGGGGCGGCCGTCGAGCTGTCGGACTTCGATGCGGGTGACGAACTTGCCGAGCGTGGAACGTCGCCGTCCCCAGGCGAAGAACGTGAAGTACGCGGCGGCGGTGCCGAAGAACGCGGCGCCGCGCACGAGGGAAGGGAACAGGTCCCCGACCTCCACGCGGATCGATCCGTCGCGTGCCTTCTCTCGCGTGCCGCCCGGGTTCAGCGAGAACACGAACAGATGTCCGGAGAGGATGCGACCGGCGGCGTCGAGATCGCCGTCCTCCACCGCGACCTCGACGTCGCGTGGCAATCCTTCGCAGCGCAATCGAACGAGCAGGGGCGCCACGCGGCCGAGGTGGTAGATGTGCTCCTCCGAGCCGGGCTTCGCCGTCCGGAGCGCCATGACGCTCCGGAACGTCGCGGGTTCGGTAAGCGCAAGCAGGGCGAGCGCCGCGAACAACGTCACGAACAGCGAGGGAACGAACAGCAGGAGCGCGTCGATCGCGAACGCGAGCACTCGTCGCACGGGCGACGCGACGGCGCGCCCCCGCAGATCGGGATGGATCGTGAGCGGCTGCTGCTCTAGCGTGCGGAGCGTCAAGCGGACCTCCCGTCCGGTCGACGATCTTAGAGCACGGCGGGACCGGCGTCGTGCCCACTCGCCGGCCCGACTCGCGAAACGAGGTGTCGATTTGTCTCTCTATCTGATCGTCGGACTCGTCTTCCTCGCCGTGATCGGAACCGCGCTGCTGCGCCGAGGCGAGCGTGGCCCGACGGCGCCCGGCTGGATCGATCCCGAGCGCGCGTCCGTGCAGGAGCTCGTCCTCGCCGGCCAGAAGATCCAGGCGATCAAGCGCTACCGCGAGGAGAACGGGGTCGGCCTCAAGGAGGCGAAGGAGGCGGTCGAGGAGATCGCGAGGCGGTTGCCGGGCCGCTGAGGTCGATGCACGATCCAAGAGGGCAGCGCCCTCCGCTCCAGGGGACTCCGCTTCAGACGGCTCCTTTCAGGTGGCTCCGCAGCACGCGGATCCACTCCAAGTGGTTTCCTCTTCAGCAGTTAGCGGATTTCAGAGCAAATCCCGCAACCTTTCGACATCCGGCCCGTAAGTACGACCGTTCCCCCCTCAGGGACGGTGGTCGGCCCCGGCCGACCCTCCCCGCAAGGAGGTCGGACCGTGCGACGGATCCTGCTACTCGCCGCCCTGGTGACTCTGCCCGCCGGCTGTGCGACCACCGAGCATCACATCGGGATGCCTCTCGATGCGGGAGCGGGCCGACTCCTGACGAACGAAGCGTACGGCCACACGGTCACGATCGAGGTGCGCGGAGAAGCGCCGGGCACGGCACGGGACCTCCGGATCGACGCGGATTCGACATCCTTCTCGACCCGGTCGTGGCGCACGCGGGGCGGCTTCCAGCGCGTCGCGAACACCGACATCGAACGCGTGTCGATTCGCGGGCGGGATCATCGTGTGTCCGGCGCCGTGCAGGGCGGCCTCCTGTTCGCCGTCCTGGGGGCGCTGCCACGAGGACGCGACTCGTGGCTCATGGGTGCGGGCGCCATCACCGGATCGCTGATCGGTGCCGTGATCGGAGGCGGTATCGCGGATCGCGACGCCTACGTCTTTGCGCCCACCACGGCGACCGGCTCCTCTCCTACGGAAGCCGCACTCGATCGCTGACGCGATCGCGCTCGCCGTCCCTCCATCAACGGAGACCCTCATGCGACGAATTCTCTCCCTCTTGCTTCTCGCGCTGGGTTCCACCGGATGCGCCACGACCGTGCACCCGGTCGCCACTCCGCTCGATTCCGGATCGATCCTGTTCCTCAACCTCGAGGCCGCCGAGCGGCCCGCCGAGATCGTCGTTCGGGGCGAGCGGCCCAGTCCCGCGCGGGACGTGACGGTCGGTCCGGACTCCACGGTCTGGAACGCCTGGTCCTGGCGGAGCCGAGGCGGCACGCAGGGCGCCGCCAACACGGACATCGAGCGACTCGTGGTCCAGGATGGCGGACACCCTGTGGTCGGGGGCGTGTTCGGGATGCTCGTCGGCGGTTTCGTCGGGTACCAGATCGGAGCGAACAACTCGTCCTGTCCCGACGACGAATGGTTTTGCTTCGAAGGGCCGAATCGGACCTTCTCCCTGCTGGTCGGATCGACTGTCGGGTCCGTCCTCGGCGCCATCGTCGGGGCCAATGCGTCGGACCGACACGAGTACGTGTTCGTGCCATCCCCTGCGACCGAACCCCGGCCGACACCGGTCCTGCCCGCGGAGCCGACACCGGACGACATCTGATGCGTTCGACGTTCTCCCGAACCGAGAGGTGACCGATGAAGTCGATGAAACGCTGGATGCTCGTGGCGGCCGCGACCTTCCACGTCGCGGGGTGCTCCACCACGGAGTTCGTCGCGCGCGATCCCGTCGACCCGACGACGCGGGCCGAGGTCAACCGGAAGGCGGCCGGCCACGACCCGAGGATCAGGCTCGAGGGCGACGAGACACATTCGTTCGTGGCGAACGACTTCCGGATCGACGATGACGGCAGCTTCTCCTGGGCCCTGCGTGGCGATTCGCAGACTCGATCCACGCGGGAGCT
>JAGQIB010000385.1 GCA_020431545.1 Gemmatimonadota bacterium | reverse complement strand
GCCTCGTCGAGCGACAGCGGCTCCACGTGCGGGGAGAACTCGTGGAAGATCCGGTTCAGCACCCGCGACGCGACCTGGTACTTGCGCATGTCGCCGGGAATCACGAGAAGGTCCGGGCACCGGCGGAGCGCTTGCGCGGTGGGCATCGCGGATCGGATCCCGAAACGTCGCGCCTCGTAGGAGGCGGAACTGACCACGCCGCGTCGATCGGCGGCACCGCCGACCACGAGCGGGCGCCCGGCGAGCGACGGATCGTCGCGGACCTCGACCGACGCGTAGAACGCATCCATGTCGACGTGCGCGATGACTCTCGGCCAGGCCATCAGTGCTCGATCATCCTCCAGTACACCTCGGCGTCCCAGTCCGGACTGTTGTCCGCATCGTGGCACCGTGAGCACGCCTGCATCAACAGTTCCCGTCCGTAGGAGCCGTCCCGGCTGTGGGTGCTGCCCTTGCCGTGGCAGACCTCGCACTGGACGTTCACGAGATCGGCGGCCCCGCGGATCGTGGGATCGTACCCGGCCCGATCCCCGTGCCCGGTCACGTGGCAAGCGTAACACTCCGGCAGGAACTCCTTGTCCCGCTCCTCGAGCGTGCGGAACGCGGTGGAGTGCGGGGTCTCCGTCCAGATCTCGTACTCCCGCGCGTGGCACTGGGCGCAGTTCTGCGCGCCGAGGTAGTACTCGCCATCCGACGAGCGACGGGTCGTCTGCAGTACCGTCCGATCCCGCATCGCCGCGTTCAGATTCGACTGGAACTCGTCCACGATCGCGAGCACGTCCGGGTTCTCGGGAACGGACCGGTGGAGGACGATCTCGTCCGCGATCGCGCCCGCCGAACGGTGATCCGGTCCGAGCACGAGCTCCGCGAGCCCCACGGACCGCCCTCGGTTGGCCGCACTCACGAAGACCGCCCCGGTGTTCTCGGCGAGCGTCCGCCCACGGCCATCGCGCACGTCACCGGCGACGACGACATCCACGCCCCCGCCGATCGCCTCGATCAGTTCCTTCGACTCCGCCACCGACATCCGCGCGAGCAGCACGATGACGTCGGCGCGCCGGCGCAGGTCGGGCAGCACGGCCCGGAGCGCCTCCTCCACGGGTCGTGCCCGCAGGCCCGCGTCCTCCCAGGCCGGAGCCATCGCGTCGGTGACGCGGGTCACGGCCGTGATCCCGACGCGGACCCCGCGCTTCTCCACGACGCGCGTCGCCGGCAGGAACAGCCGGCCGGTCTTCCGATCCTCGAGGTTCGCCGAGACGAGCGGCAGCGTACCCGGGAGCATCTCCCGCAGCACGTCGGCCGAGAGCCGGATCTCGCCGTCGCCGAGCGTCGTGGCGTCGTACCCCATCGTGCGCATCATCTCGGCGAGGAACACGGCGCGCTCCTCGAACGTCCCGGCCTGCACGCCGGTGAAGGACCCCGCGTCCACCAGGACGAGACGGTCCGTGAGGTTCCTCAGGCTGTCGATCACGCTGACCCGCCGGGCCAGCCCCCCCTTCGGGTTCTTGCTTCACCCGCAGGGAGCGACTTCGCCGTGCGTGTCCGACGTCGAGACCACGATCAGGTCGGGCCTACGTCCGTCCTCGAACGGATCCGTCGCGTGCCAGTCGCCGTGGATCTCGCGCAGGAGCGCATCGAGCTCCGCCTGCAGGTCTTCCGACGTGGAGTCGGCAGATCCCGGGCCCGGCGTCTGCGCACCGGCGGCCAGAGTCAACGTCGCGAGCGCCGCCAGGGCGAACGTCGCGAGCGAGAGGGACGATCGCGCCAAGAATCTTCCTCCGGGTTCTCGGGTCCCGAACCGGGACTTCCTTCCGTATCGGCTGTTCCGGGGCCAACCCGATCGCCGACGCGGGGTTCCGCGGGAGTCCGGGGGAGTCTACCAGAATCGCCTCGCAGCAGACGCCGCTCTCCCGGCGCGTAAGCCTTCTTTGACCGGCGACTTGACTCCCGCACCGGCGCGTGGTTCCTTGAGAGTCCGTGCCGCGGAAAAGCCGTGGCGCGGACATGCCCGGGTGCACGGGAAGCCGGTGAGAGTCCGGCGCGGCCCCGCCACTGTGAGCGGCGACGCTCTCCGCACGAGCCACGGCCTTCGGGCCGGAAGGCGCGGAGCAGCGGATGACCCGCGAGCCAGGAGACCGATCCGGGCGCAGTTTCACGGAACCGCCTTCGAGGGTGAGGCCGGTGACGACGATCCAGGCGATCCTGTGTCCGCGTCTCGCGGACAACGCGCTCGCAAACCCGCAAGGGTTCCCGGGCTTCGCTCGGTCCGGATCGTGGCTCCGCCTCCTCGTCCAGGCCAGGAGGGGGCCATGGCCCGCCCGGTCCGACGAGGAAGCCGCGCGACGCTGACGCGCGCCTTCCTGCTCCACATCGCGATCTTCTCGCTGTCGTCGCTCGCGACGGCACCCGTCACTTTCGCCTCTCCGCCCGCCCGGCGCGCCTACGTCGTGTCCGCGAACGACGCCGCCCTCACGCGCGTCGATCTCGACTCGGGGGACGTGGTGCCCCACATCGCCACGGTCGGCGCGCTCGCGAACCGCATCGAGGTCGACGCGGAACGAACGCGCGCGCTCGTGGTGAACTCCGGCTCGGACGACGTGACGGTGTTCGACGCCGGCACCGAGAACGTCCTCGGCGTGTTCGAGTTGCCGCCCGGAGCGAATCCTTGGGCGGCCGAGATGGCCGGCGGTCGACTCTTCGTCTCCGCGCTGCTGCACGACCGCGTGTACGAGATCGATCCCGACACCGGCGCGATCCTCTCCTCGATTCCGGTCGGACGCGCGCCCGAGGGTCTCGCGGTCGCCGGCGGTTTCCTCTTCGTGGCGAACACGGGCTTCGACTTCGGCGACTTCTCGTTCGAGCCGGGGTCGGTATCCATTATCGACCTCGCGACGTCGACGGTGGCCGCCACGATCGACGTCTCCCTCAACCCGCAGGAGTGCGTCGCCACGGCGGACGGTGCCGTCCACGTCGTGTGCACGGGCGACTTCGGCGGCGTCGCGGGCGCGATCGACGTCATCGACCCCGGTTCGTTCGCCGTCAGCCACACGTTCCCGGTCGACGGCTATCCCGGTTCCGCCACGTTGCATCCGTCCGGCACCGTGTTCCTCGGCGTGACCACCCCGACGTTCGCGAGCGAGATCCACGGCTACGACGCGAGCTCGTTCGCGTGGCGATTCGACGCGACGAATCCGTTGCTGCCCTCGTTCGACTTCTACGGCAACGTCCGCACGACCTCGGGCCTCGAGATCCTGGTCCCCGACTTCGGCGGCGACCTGCTGCTCGCGGAGAACCCCGGCGCCCCCGGCACCCCGCGCGTATGGATCGTGGGGGACGGCGCGATCGACGTCGCCGTGTTCGAGGGCGAGTCGCCCGTCCCCATGTTCGTCACGGGACTGTCCGGCGAGGTCACCGACGACGGAGTCCGTCTGGTCTGGCGCGCGGCGGTGGATGCCGATCTCGTGGACGTGCTCGTGGAGCGTCGCACGTCGACCGGTGCATGGCGGAATCTGGCCGTCCTCGCGCCGGCGCGCGAAGGCGCCTGGCTCGATCGCGACGTCCCCCCGGGCGGCGCCGCCACGTGGCGGATCGGCGCGAGGGGACAGGCGGGCGACGTGCAGTGGACGTCGCCGCTGACGATCGGTCGCCCGGCGTTGCCGGAGCGGCTCGCGCTCGAGCGCCCGTTCCCGAATCCGGCGCGAGCGTCCACCCACCTCGCGTTTCGGATCCCCGCGCGCGCGGACGTCACCGTCGACGTGTTCGATGCGGCCGGCCGCCGCGTGCGCACCCTCGCGCGCGGCGCCCGCGACGCCGGACGACACGAGCTGATCTGGGACGGGCGTGACGACACGGGACAGGCGGTCGCGGCCGGCGTGTACCTGGTTCGCGTGGACGCGAACGGTGACCGCGTCGCCGATCGCGTGCTGAGAACGCGATGAGGGCGCTCCCGATCGCGCTCGGGCTGATCGTCACGTCGCCGGCATGGCCGGGCACGACGCCGGCGCGCGCGGACGACCCGGCCGCGATCCCGGACTCCGTGTGGGCGTCGCTCCCGTGGACGGTGCTGCCGCGGATCGAGGTGCGGGGACACGCGCCGGTCGACGCACTGGGTCCCTTGCCGCTCGCGTCGACACGACTCGAGGGCGCGGACCTCGAACGCCACCGCGACGACGATCTCGCCACGCTGCTCGCCCCCGTCCCCGGGTTGAGACTCGCGAGTGCGGGCGGTCCGGCCGCTCCGGCGCGCCCGTCGCTGCGCGGTTCCACGTTCGAGCAGGTGCTCGTGCTGGTGGACGGACGCCGCCGCAACGTGGCGCAGGGCGGCGGCGTGGACCTGTCCGACATCCCGCTCGCCTCGGTCGAGTCCGTCGAGATCGCGCGCGGCGGTGCGTCCGCGCTGTTCGGCGGCGACGCGATCGGCGGCGCGATCCAGGTGCGAACTCGCGCCCCGCGGCGGACGTCGTGGCGCGTGCACGCGGAGGCCGGTTCGTTCGAGGAACGCGCGCTGCTCCTCACCGGGACGACGGAGCTCTCGTCGCGATGGAGCGGCCGCGCTTCGTACCGAGACTTCGGCACGCGCGGTGACTATCCGTACCGCGACGACGCGCGCGGGACGGAACGTCGCGTGCAGAACGGCGACACCGCGGAACGACACGCCGAGCTCCGCGCCGACGCCGACCTCGGCGCCTGGTCGCTGCGCCTCGACGCGAGCGGCCTCGACGCCGAGCGCGGCGTACCCGGCAGCGAGGAGTTCCCGACTCCCACGGCCCGCACCGCGGACCGCCAGTGGACGGCCGGCGCCCGTCTCGCGCAGAACGTCGCCCGGCCGTGGCGCGCCACGGTCGACCTGTCCTGGCTTCGCCGTTCACACGCGTACCGCGAGCCGGACGCGGCGTTCGGCCCGATCGACGAGTCGCACCGCAATCACCGCGTCGAGCTCGAATCGGCGCTGGAGCGGATCGAGTCGTCGTCGAAGCTCCGCCTCGCCGGCGGCGGCTCGGTCGACTGGCTCGACAGCACGACGGACGGCGAGCGCGCCCGGGCGACGGTCCACGTGCGCGCCCGCTCGACCCGCGACGTTTCGTGGCGCGGCACCTGGCGCGCGACGGTGGCCGCCCGCGTGGACGCGGTCGAGGGATTCGCGCCGTTCGCGTCGCCGCGCGTGGGCCTCGAGTACGCGCCGGACGAGCGCTGGCGCTGGCGGGCCTCGGCCGGCACGTCGTGGCGCGCCCCGACGTTCGACGATCTCTTCTGGCCCGCCCGCGCGACGGCCGCCGGCAATCCCGATCTCCGCGCCGAACGCGGGCGGGACGCGGACCTCGGCGTCACGCTGCGAGGGCTTCCGCGCGAGACGACGATCACCGTGGACGCCTTCCTGCGCGACGTGACGGACCTGATCCAGTGGTCTCCCGGCGCGAGCGGCGTCTGGCGGCCGCACAACATCGGCGGCGCGCGCCTCGGCGGCG
>JAGQIB010000384.1 GCA_020431545.1 Gemmatimonadota bacterium | reverse complement strand
CGCAGAACTGCACCCATCGTGGGGCGAACGGCAACCGCCCGGAAGGCGACCCGGCGGACCGGCGCGGAGACGGGCGGGATGAGTCGCAGGAGGAAGTAGCAGGCGACGCGCCCCGCGCCGCTGCAGGCGAACAGCGTGACGTAGCCGGTCGATCCCCCTTCGATCGAGTCGAACAGCGTTCCGCCGAGCAGGGAGCCGGCGATCGTCACCACGGCGTTGCCGAGATTGTAGGCGGTGAGGATCGCGACCCGACGCCTCGCGTGAATCGTCTCGAACAGCAGGAGGAAGGTCGTGTACTCGTGGGCGGCCCAGGCAGCGCCGGACAGCAGCTGGATGCCGGCCATGAACCAGAAGTTCCGGGACACGAGATACAGCAGCGGTACGGCCGCGATGCCGATCCACGCCACCCGGAGCAGAGGAACGAGCCCGAACTTCCGGGCCGGCGCGTCGAGCAGCGGCAGCATCACGACCTTCGCGGCGAGGGCGGTTCCGATCAGTACGACGTAGCGCGGGTACGACAGACCGAGCTCGGCGAGGTAGTACGCCGAGAAGAACGGACCGGAGATCATCACGACTCCGGTCAACGCGAGCATGTAGACGAGCAGTCGCCCACCGGCCCCCGTGGGGAATCGCCGCAGCAAGGGCAGCGCGGGCAGACCGCCTTCCTCGACGGGCGCCTGCTCGGGCTCGCGGGTGCGCGCGAGCAGCCCCGCCGACAGGAGGCGAGCGGCGCCCGCGACGGCGAACAGGACCACGAACCCCAGCAGCGGAGCGCCGAGGCCCTCGGCGCGCTGCAGCACGAAGCCCGCGCCGAGCAGACTGCCGAGCAGACCGAGCTGGACCGCACTCGTGCGACGAGCGAAGTAGCGTCGCCGCACGGCACGGGGGACGAGCAACTCGACCCAGGCGTTCCAGGCGGGTCCGATGGCCATCCCCGCGGCCCAGTAGAGCGCGGCCGACGCGAAGACCGCCACGGCCGGAATCCGTCCGAGCCACGCCCCGACCCCGAGCGGCACGAACGCGAGCGCCTGCGCGATCGCACACGCCACGGACCAGCGTCGACGGGATCCCACGAGACGGATGCCGGCCGGCGTCGCGAGCTGAATGACCCCGCCCGCCAGCAGCGGCACCGTGGAGATCAGTCCGGACGCGACCTCGCCGAGGCCGAGCGCCAGCACGAAGGCGGCGAGGTAGGACTCCCCGGCGCCGACCATGAGGCTGAAGGCCACGCCTTCGCCGGAGACGAGGCGCAGGTCGTCGCGGGTCAAGTGCGGGGCGCCGTCTCTTCGACCGCCCAGGCCTGGCGATGATTCGCGTCGGGAAGGTGCGCGTCCCAGCAATCGACCGAGCAGAACACGAGACTGTTCCGCTTGCGGTTGCACGTGGACACGCTGCACACGAAGTACTTCTGACCGGGACGGATGTCCCGCTTGCAGTTGCTGCACTGCCGCCAGACGTTGCTCACTTCCCGCCTCCTCCGCGCGCTAGCGCACGCGGATCATCTTCCGAGACTCGGACTTGCCGTCCATGCGAACACTGTAGAAGTACACCCCCGCGGGAACGGCCGAACCGTCGCGGTCCGTCCCGTCCCAGCGGAAGGAGAAGCGGCCGGGCGCACCATGGTGCCGGAGCTCGCGCCGCACGAGTCTTCCGCCGGTGTCGTAGATCAGGAGCTCCACGTCGCCGGCCCGCGGTACCGTGTACTCGAAGTTCGTCTCGGGCGCGAACGGATTCGGCGCCGCGGGAGACAGGTCGAGACCGCCGTCGCGGCGGTCCGAAAGGTCCACCGTGACGACGTTCGCCCGGTCGCGGTAGAACACCACGTCGGCCTGGACCGTGTAGTGCGGCGGCGTGTGACCGTTGCTGTTGTAGTTGCAGTCCGGGCACTGGCCGTTCACGACGCAGTCCGGGGAGGGACGGCACAGGTTCTCGTACGGCTCCACGTCGTAGCCGAACGAAGCGACCTGGCCCGGCACCAGCGCCGACGTGACGTCGACGATCCACGGCTGCGCCGGCGCGCCCGGGCACCACCCGGCGCGGGCGAACTGCCAGGTGCCGCCCTGCGGGGCGCAGGTGTTGACGTTGCAGTTCGAGCGCCAGAGCAGGTGAGAGAACAGCGTCCCGCCCACGGTCAACCGGTGCTCCTTGCGGCAGAACTCGGCGCAGTTCTCGGTGTTGCCCTGGCCGTGACCGGTCGCGTAGACCCGCACCTCCGCCCGGGTCAGGTCCGCCGGGACCGCGACGTCGACCGCCGGCATCTGGAACGGAATGGGATCGGCCGGATCCCCGAATGCGAGGAAGTCGTCGCCGAACAGCCGGATCACCTGCACCGGCTCCTCGGCGAGCTCACCTTCGATGAATCCGAAGTCCAGCGTGAGGAGCCAGCCGTTCGACCCGCCGATCCAGGACTCCACGTAGAGGCGGAGCTCCACGTCGCCGGAGAGCATTCCCTTGTAGGGGGTCACGTTGTGCGTCCAGCTGCACGAGCCGGGGTAGCCGGTGCCGGTGATGTCGAACGGCGTCACGAATCGAGCGATCTCGACGTCGCCCTGATCGGGAGTGACGATTCTCAGATGGCCGAGGCGATCCCAGGGGTCGCAGTCGTTCGGCGATCCCGGGCACTCGATCGTGAGCCGCAAGACGATCTTCTGCCAGAGCGACGGATCGTCGGGGAAGGTGAAGGTCGCGTAGTGCGGAGTCGCCCAGTTGATGAATTCCTGGGAGTACGTGTTGACCCACG
>JAGQIB010000383.1 GCA_020431545.1 Gemmatimonadota bacterium | reverse complement strand
GGCGACCGGAACGCGCGGAGGCCGTACGCAAGGAACGGGAGGCTCTCGAGTCGCGGTAGTCGTGGTGCCGAAACACGTCGCCTACCTCGCGCCCGCCGCGCCTCCCCGCAGCGCGCGGGTCCGCCCGATCTCGGACTCCAGCATGTCGATCACTCCCTCGTCCGCGACCGGCAGGAGACCCTCGTCGCGAAGCGAGGCCATCGTGTCCCGGGACTCGATGAACGCGTGCTCGGACTCCTCCAGCAGCGCGCGTCCGGCCTCATCCGGCACTTCCGCCGCGCGCTCGCGCGCGCACAGCCCGAGGTAGTAGAGAGAAACGGCGACGGAACGTCGCGCGTCGGCGGTCGGCGCCTCGCGCGCGAGCGCGCGGAAGGTCTCGCACGCTTCCCGGTGCCGCGGCAACGCTTCCTCGTACCGGCCGAGCTCGCGCAGGAGGGCGGCGAGCTCATCGGCCTGCACGGCGAGCATGCGCCGGTTCTCGACCCGATCCGGCTCCGCGGCCACCAGCCGGCGCGCGACGTCCGCCGCCTCCTCGCGCCGGCCGCGAGCGTCCTCGCGACGCCCCTCCGCCTGCGCGACGCGCGCCACGAATCCGAGCACCGTCACGAGATTGCGCTGCGCGAGCCAGTCGTTCGGATCCGCGCGCACGAACTCCCGGTGCAGCGCAAGCGCCTCGTCGAGCGCCTCCCGCGCATCCGGAAGGCGGCCCAGCGACTCGTAGGTGCGACCCAGCGTCACGAGGACGCGCGCGTGGACGACGCGCCCCGGGCCGCCCTCGAACGCGCCCGACTCACGCAACGGCTCCAGCATCGCGATCGCCTCCTCGAAGCGTCCGTCCCGCTGCAGCGTCTGGGCGAGCTGCTGCTCGAGGCCGATCCGCGCTTCGACGAGGCGCGCGTCCCCGGGGTACTCGGCCCCGAGCGAAGCGAGCGACTCGAGTGCCTCGCGATACTCCTTCTCCGCCCGCGCGTACTCCCCCGCGTTCTGCGAGAGTGCGGCGCCCCCCGCAAGGATTCCGTCCATGCGCGGCGTCTGCAGGGCCGTGCCGGGCGCGACCTCGAGCGAGCGCTCGCGCAGTCCGCGGGCCCGCTCGAGGTCGGCGCGAACCTCCTCGGCGGAGCGCGTCTGCCCCGCGAGATACGCGCGCAGCGTGTAGCCGAGCGCGGCCAGCCGGAGCGTCTCCGCATCGTCCGGATGAGACGAGAGCATCGCTTCCACGAGCTCGAGTCCGCGCCGGCAGGACTCGCGGCCATCCTCGAGGCGACCGAGGTTCTCCTGCCAGGGATTCCCCTGAATCGACGCGACGCGAAGATAGCCGGCCGCGACGTCGCGACGGAGATCGTCGTCGTCGCGGGCCTCGGCCGCGAGCCGATCGAGATAATCGGTTCCCGTGCCCACAATCAGCTCGCGCGCCGCGAGCTTGCCCTCGCGCGAGAGCGCGTCGTCCACGTCGTGCAGGAACGTCGTCGCGAGCGTTCGCACGTCGTCGAAGCGACGTTCCGCGAGCCGCCGCTGCTTCCCCTCGCGCACCCCGAACGAGACACTGATCGCGGTCGCCGCCAGCATTGACACCACCGCCACCGCGCCCGCGATCGTGACCGCACGGTTCCGTCGCACGAAGCGCGACGTGCGGTACCGCCACGTGTCCGGCCGCGCGACGATCGGAAGGCGACGCAGGTGGCGATCGAGATCCGCCGCGAGCTCTGCCACCGAGCCGTAGCGTTCCGCCGGCTCCTTGCGCAGCGCCTTCGCGACGATCGTGTCGAGGTCGCCGGCCAGCTCCTTCCGCCCGGAGGCCGTACTCGGCGGCGGCGGATCGATCGCGGTCACGATCCGCTCCATCTCCCGCGCCGACGTGTCACTGAGGTCGTAGGGGCGGCGCCCCGCGAGCAAACCGTACAGCACCACGCCCAGCGAGTAGACGTCGGAGGCCGTGGTGACCTCCTCGCCCCGGACCTGCTCCGGACTCGCGTACTCGGGCGTGAAGCGTCGGGCCTGGGGCGCGGTGTCGGCGCCCCCGGGACGCGCTTCCAGCAGCTTCGCGATGCCGAAGTCCAGGATCCGCGGCCGACCCTCGCGATCGATCAGCAGGTTCGACGGCTTCAGGTCCCGGTGGACGACGAGATGCCGGTGCGCGTACTCGACTCCGGCGCAGACCTCGCGGAACAGACGGATCCGTTCGCGCACGGAGAGCGTGCGCGACTCGCAGAAGAGATCGATCGGCTCGCCCTCCACGTGGTCCATCACGAGGTACGGCAGGCCGTCGGCCGTCTCCCCGCCGTCGACGAGGCGCACGATCGCAGGATGATCGAGGCTCGCGAGGATGCGACGCTCCTCCGCGAACCGTCGGCGCAGATCCTCGTCGCTCGGCGAACGGAGCACCTTGATCGCGACGTCGCGCTCGAATCGATCGTCGGCCCGCACCGCGAGGTACACCGCCCCCATGCCGCCCCGGCCGATCTCGTGTGTCACGCGGTACGGGCCGACGTTCCGTCCGACCCAGGTCGCGGCGAGCGGGCGCGCGGTCGTCTCCACGATGTGGCCGATGACGTCGCCGGACTCGGGGTCGGACGCCAGCAGCGCGTGGACCTCGGCGAGCAGCGCTTCGTCTCCGGCGCAGGCTTGCCGGAGCCACGCGTCGCGTTCCGGCGCGCTTCGTTCGAGCGCCCCGTGGAACAGATCCTGGACGCGGCCCCATCGATTCGCGTCCCGGGTCACGGCCGCTCCGCGAGACGCGTGCGCAGCCACGCCGTGGCGAAGCGCAGCTCCCGGTGCACGGTCGACTCGGAGACCTCGAGCACGCGCGCCACGTCGGGCGGCCCGAGTCCCGCGAAGTAGCGCAGCTCCACCGCCTGGGCCTTCCGCGCGTCGTTCTCGGCGAGCTCCTCCAGTGCCTGGTGCAGATCGAGGAAGTCGAGCGTGCCGTCCTCCCGCCCGAGACCGAGCGCGTCCGTCAACGTGACGCGCTGCCAGTCTCCGCCGCCGCGCCGCACGCGGTTCCGATGTCGCGCGTGATCCACGAGCACGCGACGCATCGTGCGCGCGGCGACGGCGAAGAAGTGGGCGCGATCCTGCCACGACACGTCGGCTTCCACGAGGCGCGCGTATGCTTCTCCCACGAGCGCGGTCGGCTGCAGCGTGTGATCGGAACGCTCGCCGCGCATCGAACGGGCGGCGAGCGCGTGCAGATCTTCGTACAGGAGCGACGTCAGCCGGTCGAGAGCCGCGGAATCGCCGCCACGCCAGTCCAGCAGGAGGCGGGTCACGGTGCGCGGGGATTCGGTCATGAAGTCTCCGCGGGGAACGGGAGCTTCCAGGTTACCAGGATGCGGCGCTCCCCGCCGCGCCCACGAACAGGAACGGTGCCCACTGGTGCGGATCCGGATAGCGGGCCCGCACCTTTTTCTTGGCGGCGGCCAGGCGCGCGACCGGATCGCTCCGATCACCTCCCGCCCCGGCCTGGCCGGGGGCGTCCGCAAAGAACGCCTCGACGACGGCAGCCGCCGCCTCGTCGTGCAGCGGCCACGCGCTCGCGACGACGCCGCGCGCCCCGGCCACGAGGAACCCGCGCGAGATCGCGAATGCCCCCTCGCCCGCGAGCACGGGGCCCGAGTTCGTGTCGCACGCCGAGAGCCACGCGAGGTCGCAGCGGAGCGAAAGCTCGTACAGCTCGAACAGGTGCAGGAATCCGTCCGTCGCGCCGGAAGGCGCGGGCGTGAGCACGATCGACGCGAGCAGTCCCTCCGGTCCTCGGTCCGCGATCGCGTGCGTGGCGAAGTGGACGAAGCGCGCGGCCGGCAACGCGTCGCGCACGGCGTTCTCCGTGGCGGCCGGGCCCTCCAGCCGAACGACGCGCGCATTTGGGAATGCGGCCGCCACGGCGGCGGCCTCGGCGCGCGCGGCCGGGAGTGCGGGCAGGTCGGACGCGGGATCGGCCACGATGAGAACGGAACCGTCGCCGGCGTCGCGCGCGGTCGGCGGCGTGCGCAGGGACGGCGCGTAGCGAACCGGCGGCAGCACATCGAGCGCCCAGGCGTCGCCCTCGGGGCCGGCGACGCGGAGCGCCTCGAACGGCACGGAGTGCAGCACCCGATCCGGCAGGATCGCCAGGCGGTGCGCGCCGGAAACGTCGGCGAGCGCCTCCGCGGGAAGCAAGGCGTCGCCGAGGGATCTCAGATCGGCCGCGAGGATGTCGGAGCCGCGGTCGAGAGTCGTCGTGCCCGCGACGCCCCGGGACGCGCCGCGTGGCCGGTGCAGATCCTCCGCGACCGGTTCCCAGCGCGCACGCAACGTCGATTCCGGGAGCGACGCTCCGTCCGTCGTGCGCAGCCGCGTCGCGCGGAATCCGTCGCGACCGGCGGCGCGAGAGAACACGAAGCTCTCCCGCTCGCCGACGTGATAGACGAGCAACGCCTCCCCGGGATCGGCGGCGGGCAGCGAGACGTCGCCGGCGAGATCGCGAAGCAGGCGCTGGAAACGGGGGCTGTAGAGACGAAGCTGCTCCTGGGCGTCGCGCAGCTCGAGCGCCGCCGCGGTGAGCGTGGAGTCGAGCGCCGCGAGTCGATCGCGACGATCCGCCTCGGGAAGATCCGCGTCGGCCACGGCCCGGAGCCGGCGGCGCGTTTCGTTCACCCGGATGTGCGCGGCCTTTTCCTGCGCAGTGAGCCGCTCCCGAACGTCGGCGGGGACGTCCGCCGGCTCGAGGTGCGCGTCGGCGAGCTGCTCCGCAAAGAGCCGCCCGCGCATCCGCTCCGACTCGGCCACGGCGCCGGCCACGTCGTCCGCCTCCACGAGCCAGGTCACGAGATCGTCGATCTCGGCGCGATGCTCCTCCGTGAACCAGGCTCGCGATTCGCCGAGGCCGCCGCGCGCCGCCCGCAACGTGTCGAGCAACGCGACCGCGGTCCGCAGATCCTCGATCGCGGGCCCCTGCTTGCCGTGCGCGTGCAGGTGACGCGCCCGGAGCGCGAGCGCGCCGGCACGCGCCTCGGAGAAGGCGGGCGCCCCCTCCAGCTGGTTCAGCGCCTCCACGACCGCCTTCCGCACGCGCCGATCGCCGACCCCGAAGCGCGCCGCCTTCGCCTCGGCGGCGCCCAGCAGCGCGGGACCGAGCGAGGGATGCGACGCGCCGAAGAGCTCGCGCCGCAGCGTCACGCACTCCGCGTAGCGACGTTCGGCCGATTCCGCGTCGCCCTTCGCGAGAAGATCGTCGCCGGTGGCCTCCAGGATCTCCGCGAGCAGCGGGCGTGACGGGTTCTCGATCGACCCGAGGATCCCGAGCGATTCCTCGCGGAGCGCCAGCGCGTCGTCGAGGCGACCGACCCGCGAGTACACCCCGGCGAGACCGTTCAGGTACGGCACCACGTCGCGACGGTCCGGACCGGCCGCTTCCCGCGCGAGCGACAGCGCGCGGACGAACTCGCGCTCCGCGTCGTCGTAGCGATGCTGCGAGCGCATCACCACGCCGAGGCTCTGGTGGGCGCGGGCGAGCGAGAGCGGCGGCGTCTCGGGGTCGGACGCGCGGAGCGCGAGCGCCTCGCGCAGGAGCGGCTCCGCCTCGTCGAGACGATCTTCGTCCCAGAGCAGTGTACCGAGGTTGTTCGCGAGGGCGGGCAGAAAGCCGCCGGGATCGCCGGACGCGCGGGCGCGACTCAGCGCGTCGGCGAGGCGCGACTCGGCCACGTCGAACCGGCCCGTGAGACGGGCCATCTCCGCGAGATCGGACTCCGCCCACACGACGTCCGTCGGATCCGCGTCCGGCACGCGCTCCCACTCGGTCACCGCGCGGGTCAGCGCGGCATAGGCGGGCTCATAGTCCTCGAGACGATAGTGCGAGAGTCCGGCCTCATGCCAGCCGATCGCCACGTCGCCGCTCGGCTCGGTGGTGGCGGCCGCGCGCAGCTCCGCCGCGCGCACCGCGTGGTCTCGCGCGGCGGTCAGGTCCCCCGCGTCGAGCGCGGCGGCCGACAGGCTGTCCAGCACGTCGGGAGTCGGCTCGACGGCGAGAACCGGCGACGCGATCGCGAGGGCGATCGCGAGGACTCCGCGCCGCACGCTATCCGACCGGGGCGCCGCGCGTGAGGACGTCGAACGTCTCCTTGCCGTGCCGCTGCACGGAGGGAACGATCCCGCCCGCGGACTGGATGCGCGCCGCGATGTCGGCCGGCGGCGTGCTGCGGTACTCCCGTCCGCCGACGTTCAAGACTCCGGTGCCCGGGTCGATCATGATCGTCGCACCGTCCTTCGCGGCGGCGAAGAACGCCGGATCGTCGATCAGGAAGAACGGCACCGCCTCGTTCACGAGGTTGCGCTTGTGGATGAACGCGTACGACTTCGCGATCACCGCCTTCACGCCCGCGTACTTCAGCGCCCACACGGCGTGCTCGCGCGAGCTGCCGGAACCCCAGCCCTCGCCCGCCACGAGCACCGTCTCGCCGCGCGCGACGCGCTCGCCGAAGTCCGGACGCACGTAGTGGAACGCCACCTTGCCGATCTCGTCCGGCTTCGTGAGATGGCAGAACTCGCCGGGGATCATCGCGTCGGTGTCGACGTGATCGCCGAACGTCTGCACCTTCCCCTCGATCGTCGCGCCGGACTTCGCCGGGCCGCTCGTCTTCGCGGCGCTGACGGCCACGGCGGCCGCGGTTTCGTCGACGTCGGCGGCGGGTTCGCGGATCTCGTACGCCGGGCGGGCCGGCGCCGGGTCGAGGAGGCGACGGAACTCGTCCTCGTCGATCTTCGCGAGCAGCGGCCGCGGATCCGTGATCTTGAGATCCAGGGCGCTCGCCGCCACCGTGACCGCGCTCGCGAGCCAGGCCAGCGAACCGGCGCCCATGCGGTTCTCGAAGTTGCGGTTCTGGCTCGTGAGCCAGTTCTCGCCCGGCGCCGCCTTGTCGCTCGCGATGCCGAGGCACATCGAGCAGCCGGAAGCTCCGACCCGGAAGCCCGCGCTCTCGTAGATGTCGAGCAGACCCTTGCGGCGCAGGCCCTCGGCCATGTCGCGCGAGCCGGGCACCACGATGCGATGGTCGCCCGCGACGGCCGCCGGCTCCTTCCCGTCCGCCATCGCCGCGCGCAGGACCAGCGCGCCGAGGATGATCTCCTCCTCGGTGGTGGTGCACGCGCCCACGAACATGCCCTGCATCGCCTGACCCGCCACCTCGGTGACGTCGAACACGTTGTCCGGCGAGAACGGCTTCGCGACCTTCGGCGCGAGCTTCGCGAGGTCGAACCGGTGGCGCGACGCGTACTCCGCGTCGTCGTCCGCGCGAAAGTACGCGGCGGCGTCCCGGTGCGACTTGCGCTTCGCGAGCAGCTCCGCCGTGTGCTCGTCGGCCGGGAAGATCCCGTTCAGGCCGCCGAACTCCGCCGTCATGTTCGCGACCGTGAAGCGGAAGTCCGTGGAGAAGTGCGCGAGCGCCGACCCGACGTACTCCACACTCCGCTCCATGGCCACCGTGTTGCGCCCGAGCTCGCCGAGCGTCTCGAGGATCACGTCCTTGCCCGTGAGACCGAACGGCAGGCGACCGTCGTAGACGACCTGGATCGCCTCCGGCACCTGGATCCAGGTCTCGCCCAGCACCATCGCGATGCACACGTCGGCGCCGCCGAGCCCGATCGCGAACGCGCCCACCCCGCCGTGCGACGACGTGTGCGAGTCCGCGCCGATCACCGTCTCGCCCGGCTGCACGAGGTCCCGGTAGAACTTCGTGTGCATGATGGTCTCGTTCGCGTCGAAGAAGTTCGGCAGCCGCCGCTCCTTCGCGAAGTCGCGCGAGAGCTGCACGAGCCGCTGCGTGCGCGTGTCGTTCGCGAGCGTGCCCGGATCCACGGTGTGGTCGAGCGCCAGGTAGAAGCGCTCGCGGTCGTGCAGATCCGGCCGGCCGAGCTTCTCGTACGTGGCGTTCATGCCGTTCCAGGCGAGCTCGGACGCGATCGTCCAGTCCGCGCGGATGCGGATCGTATCCCCCGTCTCCACCCAGGGGCGCTTGAGCCCCACGGCGTGGTCGCACAGGATCTTCTGCGTGAGGGTCATCGGGCGACGGGCGGCGGCGGACATGGAACCTCCAGGGCAAACGGACCGTCGCAGTCTACCGGCCGCCCGGAAACCCTTCAAGGAACGGGGCCGGGCCGGGTGGCGACCTATCCAGGGCACTGCCGCCGGAGCGCGGGCCGGGGCGGGCCGACGGCGATTCGACGGCCGGACCGGGGTGGTCCGCGGATCGAGTCCACGGCAGAATGGCCGCCATGGACGAGACACCGATCTATCTGGACGCCCACGCGACCACCCCCGTCGACCCGCGCGTGCTGGAGGCGATGCTCCCGTACTTCACGCGGGAGTTCGGCAACGCCGCGAGCCGCAATCACGCGTTCGGCTGGCGGGCGGACTCGGCCGTGGAGGAGGCGCGGGAGCGGGTGGCGGCGGCGATCGGTGCGTCCGCGAAGGAGATCGTGTTCACGAGCGGGGCGACGGAGTCGAACAACCTCGCGATCCTCGGCGCGGCGGAGGCAGCGCGCGCGGGCGGGCGTGGCGACGGAGTCGTGACGTCGGCGATCGAGCATCCGGCGGTGCTGGATCCGTGCCGGCAGCTCGCGAAGCGCGGCTTCCGCGTGACGGTCCTGCCCGTGGACGAGGAGGGGCTCGTGGACCCGGATGCGCTCGCGGGCGCGCTGGACCGCGAGACCGCGCTCGTGTCGATCATGACCGCGAACAACGAGGTCGGGACGGTGGAACCGATTCGCGATCTCGTGCGCGTGACGCGCGAACGGTCCGGGGCGCTCTTTCACACGGATGCGGTGCAGGCGCTCGGCAAGCTGGAAGTAGACGTTCGAGACTCCGACGTGGACCTGCTCTCGCTCTCCGGCCACAAGATTCACGGGCCCAAGGGGATCGGCGCGCTCCGCGTGCGACGTCGGCCGCTCGCGCGCCTCGCGCCGATCGTGTTCGGCGGGGGACACGAGCGCGGCCTGCGTTCGGGGACGCTGAACGTGCCGGGCATCGTGGGTCTCGGGAAGGCGGCGGAGCTCGCCGCGGCCGAGCGCAACGTGGACGCGACGCGGATGAAGTCGCTGCGCGATCGCCTGCTGCTCGGACTTCGCGCCGGCGTCCCGGACCTCGAGCTGAACGGGCACGCGGCGCGACGACTGCCGAACAACCTGAACGTCTCCTTCCCCGGCGTGGAATCCGAGGACCTGCTGCGTGAGATCCCGGAGATCGCCGTGTCGACGGGGGCGGCGTGCAGCTCCGCGAGCCTCACGCCGAGCCACGTCATCGCGGCGCTGGGGCTCGGCGAGGCGCGCGCCCAGACGTCGGTGCGGTTCGGCCTGACCCGCTTCACGACGGAAGACGATATCGAGCGCGCGACGGCCGCCGTGCTGCGTGGAGTCCGCGCGCTCCGGGAAACGAAAGGAACCGCATGAATCCCTCGCCCCCCACGAACGCCCGGCTCGCGGCGCCGGCGCACCTGACGGCCGTACCGGAAGCGGAGCTGCGCGCGCGCGCGGAACGGTTCGCGCGTCGCCTCCGGGCCGACGGTCTCGACGGCGCGTTCCTGCTGCATCCCTCCAGCGCGTTCTGGGTGACGGGCACGCTCTCGCAGGGGTGGACGTTCGTGGACGCGGACGGACGCGTCTGGCTGCCGCTTCGCACGAGTGTCGGCCGCGCCGCGAACGAGTCCCCGTGGCCGGTGGCGGCGGTGACGCATCCGGCCGAGTTGCCGGCGGCCCTCACGGCACTCGGCGCGACCGTGGGCGACGCGATCGGACTGGAGCTCGACGTGGTGCCGGCGGCGGACGTCGCGCGTCTGGAGAAGGCGTTCGGTCTCGCCTTCCGCGACGTCTCCCGCGCGATCCGCGAGACGCGCGCCGTGAAGTCCGCGTACGAGATCGAGTGGATCGAGCGCGCGGGGAAGCTCGTCTCGCACGCGATGGACGTCACGTTGCCGCCCCACGTGAAGGAAGGCGTGCGCGAGATCGACCTGAACGCGTTCCTCGAGGGCGAGATGCGCCGCGCGGGTCACCAGGGAACGCTCCGGGTGCGTCGCTGGAATCTCGAGATGCACATGGGCACGATCTCCGCGGGGCTGTCCGCGAGCTACCCGTGCTACTTCGACGGTCCGGACGGACTCGAAGGTCTGTACCCCGCGATCCAGCAGGGCGGCGGCGAACGTCGGATCGAGCGCGGCGTCACGGTGCTCGTGGATTTCGTGGGCGCGATGGGCGGCTACCTCGCGGACCGGACGCGCGTGGTCTGCGTGGGCGAGCCGGCGAGCGAGGCGCGCGCGGCCCACGAGTTCTGCGCCGAGATGCTGGAGGCGATCGTGTCCCGCCTGCGGCCGGGGGTCGCGCCTTCCGCCATCTGGGACGACGTGATGGCGCTCGCGGGCAAGAGCCCGTTCGCGGATCGGTTCATGGGCTTCGGGGAGAACCAGGTGAAGTTCCTGGGGCACGGGGTCGGCCTGGATCTCGACGAGTTCCCGGTGATCGCCCGGCGGTTCGACGCCCCGCTCCAGCCCGGCCACGTGCTCGCGGTGGAACCGAAGGTGTTCCTCGGCGCGGCCGGCGGCGTGGGAATCGAGAACACGTACGTGGTGACCGAGAGCGAGGCGAGAAACCTGACTCCGGGATCCGAAATGATCCGGGTGCTCTAGGCGAATCACGGAGCCGGATCGGGAGCCGGCGAGAGCCCGTTCTGGGACCCGTTTCCGGCCGTCCGGCGGGGAAACGTCCCGGCCCCTCGCCGATCCGCGGGGGTCGGGGGTACACTTGGGGCCGTGCCCCCCTTCCGCGAGGAGGCAACGTTGGTCAAGACCTACACGGCGGCCGAGGCGAATCGCACCCTGCCTTACGTGCGAAGCGTCGTGGCCGACATCCTGGAAAAGGCCCGGGAGCTCCGGGGCAAGACCTCGCTCTCTCCCGACCCGGAGAACGACGACGAGCTGGAGCTGCTGCAGCAGGATCTGCTGTCCCTGATGGAGGAGCTCGAGAAGATCGGCGCCTCGTTCAAGGACTGGAACTTCGAGGTCGGGCTCGTGGACTTCCCCGGTCAGGTGCGCGGGGAAGAGGTGATGTTCTGCTGGCGTTCGGACGAAGACGCGGTGCTCTGGTATCACAGCGCCGACGAGGGTTTCGCCGGCCGGCAGCGGATCCCCGAGGACGAGCTCCCCGAGGACCTGCGGCAGAACTAGTTCGCTCAAGCCGGGCCCTGTCCCGGTCGACGCGAAGACCGTGATGACGACGACTTCTCCCCCCGAGGCTCCTCCCGCCCTCCGGCTGCCCGGCGCGCTCGTCGTGGGGCCGCAGAAGGCCGGCACGACCTGGATTCACGAGTATCTCGCGTGGCGCGGCGACGTGACGTTGCCGCATCAGGTCAAGGAGACGTTCTTCTTCGACCGCCACTGGTCGCGCGGTCTTCCCTGGTACGCGGGTCATTTCCGCGGCGAAGCGGAGCCGGCGATCGAGGTCGCACCCACGTACTTCCACGAGCCGCAGGTGGACGAACGCGTCGTGGCGTCGCTGGGTCGAGTCCCGATCGTGGTCACGCTGCGCGATCCCGTGAAGCGCACGTCGTCGCTGTGGGTGCACATGCGTCGCTATGGCATGACCGACCTGCCGTTTCGCGAGGCGCTCGACCGTCATCCGGAACTGCTCGATTCCAGTCGCTACGCGACGCATCTCGAGAAGTGGCGCAATGCGGTCGGTCCGGAGAACGTGCACGTGCTGTTCCTCGAGGACCTGAAGCGCGACCCGAACACGTGGGCCGCAGGCGTGTGCCGGATCCTCGGCCTCGAGCCGCGCGACGTGCCGGAGGAGCTCCGGCGTCCCGTGAACGAGGCGTCGGTCCCGACCTCCCACCACCTGGCGCGTCTCGGCTGGCGGGTCTCGATGGGACTCCGCTCGCTCGGGCTGCACGCTCCGGTGGAGGCCGCGAAGCGGCTCGGGCTCAAGTCCGTCTTCTTCGGGCGACCGGGCGATCGCCCGCTCCCCTCGCCGGACCCGGCGGACCTCGCCTACGTGCGCGAGCGGCTGCTGCCCGAGATCGAGCGGACCGAGCGTCTGCTGGGAGCGGATCTCTCCCGCTGGAAGTAGCCGGCGGGACGCCCGTTCGGGCATCCACCGTCCCCCCTGCCTCCCGCTACGGTTGACACGGGCCCGAACCGGTCCCGAAACTGCGGTCGCGATGCGCAAAACTCCCTCAATTCCGGCAGGAAAATGACCGTTCTTTCCGAGGAGCGCGTGCGTACGGCCGCGCCCGAACCCGACGCCGCCCCGGAGGCCCCCGTGCCCGAAGCCCACGAGTACGACCTGCTCGAGTACGCCCGCATCTGCCTCGCGCGGCGACGGATCATCTACTGGACGGTGGCCGCTTCGATCGTGGTCGCCCTCGCGGTGGCGATCTTCACGAAGCCGGTCTGGAAATCCGAGGCGAAGATCCTGCCGACCGAATCCGAGATGGACGGCGGCGGGTTCAGTCTCGCTGCGGCCGCGTCCCGTTTCGGGCTCGCGATGCCGTCGGCGTCGAGCCGCATGTCGAGCCTGTATCCGCAGATCCTGAGCAGTCACTCGATCGTGACGCGCGTGCTCGATCGCGAATTCGACAGCAAGCGCGCCGGCCACGCGAAGCTCTACGACATCCTGAAAATCGAGGGATCGACTCCGTCCGAGCGCGAGGTCTGGGGCCGCACCAAGATGCTGGACGACGTGCTCAAGGTCGACCAGTCGATCGAGACGGGCGTGACCACGATGAAGGTGTTCGCGCCCGAGTCGCGCCTCGCGGCCGACGTCGCCGGCGCCTTCATCGAGGAGCTCGAGCGTTTTCTCTCGGAACTCCGGAAGCAGGAAGGCAGCCGCGATCGCGAGTTCATCGAGGCGCGCCTGCAGGAGGAGAAGGAGCAGGTCGCCGTCTTCGAGAAGGACCTCGCCGACTTCCGCGAGCGGAACAAGAAGATCGACAACTCGCCGAAGCTGCTCATGGAGCAGGAGCGACTGCTCCGTCAGCTCCGCATCCAGGAAGAAGTCTACATCGAGCTCCGCCGGCAGCTCGAGATCGCGCAAATCGAGGAAGTGAAGTCGGCGCCGCTGGTGCAGGTGCTGGACCCGCCGGTCGCGCCGATCTTCCGGGAGCGTCCGCGGCGCGCGATGATCATGGTCGTCGGCGCCGTGGGCGGTTTCGTGCTCGGGCTCGTGTTCGCGTTCCTCGCGGAGTTCGTGGGACGGCAGGCCGCCCGCTCGCCGCAGCGCGTGACGGGACTCGGCGAGGCGCTGCGCAAGGACTTCGGCCACGTGCCCGGGTTGAAGCGGATCCTCAAGGTCTAGTCGATGCAACCCGTCCGGCGCGCCCTGCTGTTCCTGTTCCCGCTGGCGATCCTGCTCAGCAACGCGGTGAAGATCCCGCTCGGCGGAACGTCGCTCTCGCTGTCGTTCCCGTTCACGGCCGCCGCCGCGCTGTTGCTCCTGATCACGACGCTGGCCGGGGAGCGGCGCCCGACCCTGTACCTGCCGGCCGCGCTGCCGCTGCTCGGCTATCTCGTGGTCGCGATCGTGAGCGCGCTGAAATCCTCCTCCGGTTCCGCGATGTCGTTCGGGAACGCCGGCGCCGTGCCGTATCTCCTGTTCTCGCTCGTGTGCTTCCTCTCCTTCCTGAACCTGATCCGCGATCGCGGCGACCTCGAGGCTTCGGTCGCGGGATTACTGGCGGCCGGCCTGATCCAGGTCTCGCTCGGGCTGTTCGCTTTCCTCGCGCACGGCGCCACGGGGAAGGACCTCGGCACCGCCACGCTGATCGACAACAAGCCCGCGTTCGCGCAGTTCATGCTCCCCGTGGTCCTGCTCGCGCTCGCGAAGCTCCGTACGACCGGCCTCGCTCGCCCG
>JAGQIB010000382.1 GCA_020431545.1 Gemmatimonadota bacterium | reverse complement strand
CCTGAACGACCCGCGCCCGGCGCGGTCGTCCGAGGAGACGGACGCCCCCACGTCGCCGCCCCCGGCGGCTCCTCCGGGCTCCTAGCCGCTCCTGCCGGTTCGGCCCTCGCCACGGGCCGCTGCTCGCCTCTCCGGCCCCGAGGGCCGCAGAACGCCGCCCAGGGCCGGTAAGAATCGGGTAAAGCCCCTTTCCGGGGACGTGGGCCTCTCTTGCCGTCGTGCTAGACTGCGCCGATCGGGGAGAGGGTCTCGTGGAGCGAGGCGACTCTCCCGAGCCATCCGGGCCGGAACTCCAGGCTCGGCCGATCGACCGTACCGACCGTTTCCGGGGCCCACGCGGCCCCACCCGAGGAGAGAAGATGCGCAAGATCCTGGGTCTCGTGGCTCTCGCCTCCGTCGCCTTCGGCCTCGCGGCCGACAGCGCGCCGGAAGACGGCAAGAGCGTGTTCCTGGTCTACTCCGCGGATGAGCGCTCCGAGCTCTTCCCCTGCGGGTGAAAGTCCAAGGACAAAGGTGGGCTGGCCCGGCGGGCTGGCGAGATCAGTGAGTACCGGAAGATCCACGATCGAGTGATCGTCTGCACCGCGGGCGACATCTTCGAGTACACGCCCACGAACCGTACTCCCTGGGCGGAGACGGAGCGCAAGGCGAAGTACATGTCGCAGGCGCTGGGGCTGATGGACTACGACGCCATCGCGCTCGGAGAGAAGGATCTGGCTTTCGGTACGGACCTGTTGCAGGGATACGCGGACGAGTACTCGCTTCCGTTCGTGTGCGCGAACGCGGTCGACCCGGACGGGAAGCCGCTGTTCGAGCCGTATCGAATCGTGGAGCGCGACGGCGTGAAGGTCGCGATCATGGGCCTCGTGTCGCCGGAGCGGCACATCATCGCCCAGGTCGAGTCCGAGCTGCTCGGCAAGAAGATCCGCATCGACGACCCGAGCGAGGTGGCGCTGAAGTACCTGCCGCAGATGCGCGAAGCGGCGGACGTCCTCGTGCTGCTTTCGCACACGGGCATCGAGACGTCCGAGTTCCTCTCGGAGGATCTCGGGTTCGACGTGGTGATCGTGGGGCACTATCCCGCGGTCGCGGCGGCGCCCGAGAAGGTGGGGAACGCGATCTTCTGTCAGGCGGGCGCGAAGTCGGACCGCTTCGGCACGCTGGATCTCACGTTGAACGACGCGAACGAGATCGAGAAGTTCTCGGGCGACGCCGTGCGGCTCCTGCTCAAGGGACCGCAGAACGACGAGATCCACGAGCTCGGGCAGGAACTGGATCGCATCGAGAAGGAAGAGCGGCGCGAGGCGCAGCTCGCGAGTCAGCGGGAGCGCGAGAAGGTCCAGCAGGAGAAGGCCGTGGCCACGATTCACGATCGGAACGGCATCTTCGGAGCCGAGTCCTGCCGTTCGTGCCACCAGCCGGTGTACGACTCCTGGCTCGCCACGCCGCACGCCACCGCGTTCGCCACGCTGGCCGAGGCGGACGCCTGGGACAATCCGGACTGCATCGGTTGCCACGTGACCGGCGCGGCGGACAAGCACCACGTGATGGACGTCAACATCGCGCCGGAGATCTGGAACGTGCAGTGCGAGGAGTGCCACGGCTCGGGCCTGCAGCACGCGCGCGACGGCTCCTACCTCGGCGCGGGAGAGGCGACCTGCCGGAAGTGCCACGACCCGGACAACAGTCCGGAGTTCGACTACGAGCTCTACAAGAGCTACGGAGTGCATTGATCGCGCTCCGGAACGTTGCGACCCATCGAGCCCGCCTCCTTCGCGGAGGCGGGCTCTTGGTTTGCGTGCTGGCCTCGGGGCTCGCGATCCCGACCGAGGCCGACGCCTGGGGCCGTCGGATCCACGAGATCATCAACCGGCGCGCCGCGCTCGCGGTGCCGGGCGAGGCGGGGGAGTTCTGGGCGTCGATGGCCACCGAGCTCGGCCGCCACGCCTCCGATGCCGACGACCGCAAGGGGCGCGACCGGGACGAGCCGCCGCGTCACTTCCTCGACCTGGACGCGCTGCTGCCGTACCCGTTCGAGGACGTGCCCACGGACCGCGACGCCTGGGTGAAGCGCTTCGGGCGGAACGAGGCGGATCGCTGGGGGCAGGCGCCCTGGGCGATCGACGAGAGCTGGCGGATGGTCGTCCGGGCGCTGGAACTCGGCGACTGGGGTGCCGCGGGCGCCTGGGCCGCCGATCTCGGTCACTACGTGGCGGACACCCATCAGCCGCTGCACTGCACCAAGAACTACGACGGACAGACGAGCGGCAACCAGGGCGTGCACCTGCGATTCGAGGTCCACATGATGGATCGTCACTTCCATGAGGACTCGATTCGATCAATGGAAACCGTTGCCACTAAATCAAATCCGGCGGCCAGCATGTTCGAGTGGATGCGACTCGCCTACCCGGGGGTGGCCACGATCCTGGCCGCGGATGACGTGGCGCGATCCGTGGACTCGGACTACGGGGACCGCTACCTCGCGAGTCTCTGGGAGGACACCGACGAGCTCGCGGAGACCCAGGTGTCGGCCGCCGTCGCGGACCTCGCGGCGCTCCTGGCGTCGGCCTGGGAGGCGGCCGGTCGGCCCGCGCCCCCCGAGGCCGTCCCGTCGTTCCGGCTCGTGCCGGTGGCGGAGCTGGAGGCGCCGCCGGCCGCCCGGCGCGGCTTCGTGCTGAAGGCGGCCCTGGCCGCGGGCGCGATCGTCCTCGCCGGCCTCACGCTCGGGGCGAACTGACGCCGCACGGCCGAAAGCCGTCGCCCCGCCGGCTCCGAGCCGGCTCCGATCCTCTCCGCCCGTCCCCGCTCAAGCCGGTCATCCCGGGGGCCGATTCCTGCCATGAGCCCGGGAATGCCCGGATGAACCGTGACCCGGACGAACCGTGAGAGGTCCCTTGGCCAAGCGAATCCTCGTGGTGGACGATCAGGAGAGCATGCGCGAGATGCTCGCCGACCTGCTCGACCTCATGGGGCTGACCGTCTCCACGGTCGGTAGCGGCGCCGAGGCGCTCCGCCTGCTCGAGGACCAGGAAGTGGACCTCGTAATCACGGATCTGAACATGCCCCAGATGGACGGCATGGAGCTGATGAAGCAGGTGAAGGCCGCGCACCCCGGCCTGCCGGTCATCGTCATCACCGGCTACGGCACGTTCAATACCGAGAAGCAGGTCCTCTCGAACGGTGCCGACGGCTACATCCCCAAGCCCTGCACGATCAACCGCGTCCAGGAAACGGTCACCGCCGCCCTCGGCGCCTGATCTCCGTCGCGCCGACCGCATGCTATGCTGGCCCGCCGATCGTGGAGGCGTGGACTTGGGCTGGTTCGCCGAGGCCTTCGGGCCCTGGTACGGGGTGGTCTACCCCCATCGTGACGACGCGGAGGCCCGCCGCCTCGCGTCGACGCTCGCCGCCTGGCGGGATCTCGCCGGCCGTCGCCACCTGGACGTCGGGGCAGGGGCGGCCCGTCACCTGGATGCGCTGGCCGAACTCGGCGTGCGCTCGGTGGGGCTCGACTACTCGGAGCACCTGCTCGCGGAGGCCCGCCGCCGTGCCGCTCCCGGGGCGCCCTGGCGCCTCGTGCGGGGCGACATGCGCCATCTGCCGTTCGG
>JAGQIB010000381.1 GCA_020431545.1 Gemmatimonadota bacterium | reverse complement strand
GCTCGCGCTGCAGCGCGCTCTCGAGGAAGCGATCCTGGACCCGGCGAATCGAGTCGGGACGCACGCCCGTACCGAGCGCGCCCCACGCCGTGAACTCCGGGTTCCCCTGGGCGAGCTCCACGCGCTGGCGGTGGAAGCCCTCCGTCCCCGCGTTCGCGATGTTGTGGCCGACGGTCTGCATCGCGTTCTGGAAGCTCTGCAGCGCGACCGAAGACATCCCGAAGATTCCGAACAGTCCGGGCATGAAGTCCTCCTACGCGATCCGGTGGAGACCGAGGTTGCGCTCGTCCGGCAACGTTCCGGCTCGGCGGTGCAGCCCCAGGCGCGCCTCCACGAGGGCGCCGTTGCGCTCGATGACGAAGCGCGAGCGATCGTTCGCGCGCGAGACCTCGACGGCGAGCGCCTTGAGATCCAGCTTCAGTCGCGCGATCTCCTCGGTCTCGTCGCGCCCCACGATCGCGAGCAGCTCGCCGCGCTCCGTCTCCAGATTCCGCAGGCGCGCGAGCGCATCCACCTGGGCGGCGAGTGCTTCGTCGAACGCATCCGGATCCTGACTGCGGACCGCGTCGGTGCCCTCCCGCGTGGCGTCGAGCAGTCCGCGCCACGCGGCGACCTGGCGGGCGAGCAGGTCGCGCATCTCGTCGAGCGCGGCGCCGTAGGTCTCGGCCATCAGATTCTCCAGGAGGAACGAGGTGCGGGGGATCGCGGGTTCGCGAATCGGTCTCGAATGAGAGTCGGGGGAGGCTCCGACGCGCGCACGGACGTTCTGTCCCGCTCATCGACCGCTTCCGAATCCGCCTTGACCTGCTTCTCGAGCTCCTTCGTGATCGCGTCGGCGAGTCCGAAGGGACTCCGTTTCGCGGTTTCGCGGGCGATCTCGGCGTCCATCATCGACTGGAAGACGTCGTGCCCCGGCGACTTCCCGAACAGATCCGTCTCGCTGACCGTGCTGCGCATCGTGGAGAGCAACTGGGTCAGCACCACGGCCTCGAGCTCCTGGGCCGTCCGCCGGATCTGATCCGGACGGGACAGCGAGTCGAAGCCGGGACCGAAGATCGCGTTCGTCACAGGACCTCCATCTTCGCGGGGATCGCTCCCACCTGCTTCAGCGCCTGGAAGATCGAGATCAGATCCTGCGGGCTCACGCCGAGCCCGTTGAGCGCGGTCGCCAGCTCGTCGGCGGTGGTGGTCGACGGAAGCGACACGACCCCGCCGTTGCTCCCCTCGCCGACGTCCACGGCCGCGTTCTGGAACGCCGTGGTCGTTCCCGTGGAGAACGGCGGCGGCTGCGAGACGGCGTTCGCCGTTTCCACGCGTACGCTCAGGCTGCCGTGCGACACGGTCGCCGGCTGGATCCGGATGTCGCCTCCGGCCACGAGCGTGCCGGTCCTCTCGTTGATCACGATCTTGGCGACGACCGTCGGCTCCACCGCAACATCCTCGAGCGAAGCCATCGCGGCCGTGAACCCGTCGGGAAGGCTCGCCAGGGCCAGCGCGATCTTGCCGGCGTCGATCGCGCGGGCCGAGTTCTGGTCGCCGAAGTGGGTCCGTAGCGCCTGGGCCACACGGTCCGCCATCGTGAAGTCCGGCTCGTCGAGAAACAGGTGGATGTCGCCCTGGGCGGGGATCTCGAACGTCGGGCTCAGGATGATGCGGGCGCCCTCGGGCACCCGTCCCGTCGTCACGTAGCCCTTGCGCACGCCGGCGCCGGCGCGGGTGCCGTGCTCGTAGCCGCCGGTCGAGATCGAGCCCTGCGCGGTGCCGTAGAGGCGGCCGTCGGGACCGCGCAGCTCCGTGAGGAGCAGCAGGCCGCCGGCGAGACTCGTCGCGTCACCGAGCGACGAGACCTGCACGTCGATCAGCGTTCCCGTCTGGTCGAACGGCGAGACCGACGACGTGACCATCACCGACGCGATGTTCTTCGCACGGATCCGATCGTCGTCCATCGTGAGCCCCATCCGCTCCAGCAGATTGCGCAGCGACTGACGGGTGTAGGAGATCGTGCGGCCGTCGCCGGTGCCGTTCAGGCCGACCACGAGACCGTACCCGTAGACCTCCACCGGATCGGCGCCCTCGATCGTGACGAGGTCCTTGATCCGGACGGGCGTCGCGTGCGCCGGGGGCGCGAGCGGAGCCGCCAGGACGAATCCGATCGCCGCCGGGGCCAACCATCGAAGCACTGCGGACATCGCGACCCCCTAGAAGATCCAGTTGAAGATGCGGGACAGGATGCCGGGACGATCCGCGCTCGCGAGCACGCCCTGGCCCTTGTACTCGATCGAAGCGTCGGCCAGGAACGTCGAGAAGACGGTGTTGTCGGCCCGCACGTCCTCGGGACGGACGGATCCGCGCAGCACGATCGTCTCCTCCTCTCCGTTCACGAGCACGGAGCGCCGGCCTTCCACCAGCAGCAGGCCCGACGGCGTCACCTCGGTGATCATCGCCGTGATCTGCGCCTGCAGGTTGCCGCGGCGTGACGTGGACCCCTCCCCGATCGAGGAGTTGTCCGAGTTCACGCCCCAGGTTCCGAGGAAGTCCAACCGTCCCCCGCTGCCGAGCTCGTTCGTCGTCCCGGAGCGGGTCTTGGTGACGGTGGACTTGTTCGCCTCGGTCGACTCCACGATCAGGATCGTGATCGCGTCCCCCACCCCGACCGCGGAGTGGTCCGTGAACAGCGATCCGCCGGGCACGATCGTCTCGGCCCGGAGCGGAACGGCGAAGATCGCGAGCAGGGTCGCGGTCCGGGTGATTGCCATCAGCCTCTTCATCGGGAACTCCTGGAAGGGGCCGGTTCCCCGGCCTCGAGCACGGCCACGCCGGGACTCTCGAGCACCGCGCGCACGACGGACCCGGTCACCGGATTGAGAACGAGCAGAGATTCGCCGACGTTCGCGGCGCGCCGCACGCGGCCGGTCACGGCCACGGAGGCGTCACCCGCGCGCGAGACGAGTTGCACCGCGTCTCCCGCCACGACGTCGGGCCGGCGATCGAGATCCGCGGAACGCAGTTCCACGCCGGCCTCGAGATCCCGGGCCGCGATCCACGTGAGATCGCCCGGGTCCTCGAACGCCCGCACGGGGTCGCGCTCGACGACTCGCGGCTCGGGACGAAGATCGATCGCGGTCACGGTCTCGCCGCGGGTCAGGTTCCGACGCGGAACCCACACCAGGATCCGGCGTGAGACCACGACGGACGCGAGTCCGCGCGACACGGTCCGGTCGTCGACCACGCACGCGACGGTGAGCGCCCGCGGGCCGGGGCGGAGTGGCCCGTCGGGCAGCACGACCTCCACGCGCGGCCGACCGCTCTCGTACGCGAGCGCGGGTACCGAGCGGACCTCGAGAGAGGAACCGGGGAGCGCCGTCTCGTTCCACGCTGCCTCGATGGCCTCGCGTACCATCGTCGGATCGACGACAGCGCGCCCGCCGGCTCCCGTCAACGTCACCAGTGCCGCGATCAGCGGCGCGATTCGCCAGGAGACCACGGCACTACCTCACGAGCTGCGTCGCCTGACTCAGCATCGAGTCGGCGGTCTGGATGGCCTTCGAGTTGATCTCGTACGCGCGCTGGGCCGTGATCAGCGAGACCATCTCGTCCACGACTTCGACGTTCGAGCCCTCCAGGAACCCCTGCAGCACGCCGCCGATGCCGGCCGAACCCGGGGTGCCCGCGATCGGAGCGCCGGAGGCCGGCGTCTGCTGGTACTGGTTGCGTCCCAGCGCGGAGAGACCGGCCGGATTCAGGAAGCGCACGAGCTCGATCTGGCCGATGTCCTCGGTGTCGTTCGAGTCGATGAAGTTCACGGACACGAGACCGTCCTGCGAGATGAACAGCTGACGGGCGTCGTCGGGCACCTGGATCGCCGGCTCCACGTAGAGACCGTCGGAGTTCACGAGCATGCCGTCGGCGGAGACGAAGAACGCGCCATCGCGCGTGTAGCCGATCGTGCCGTCCGTGCGACGCACCTGGAAGAAGCCGTCGCCCTCGATCGCCAGGTTCAGCGGGTTGTCCGTCTGCTCGGTCGTCCCCTGCTGGAACGCGCGCTCCGTCGCGGCGAGCTTCGTGCCGTGGCCGATCGCGAGCTCGGACGGAGGTCCGAGGCGCGCGGGGTCCCCGGCCGGTCGCAGATCCTGGTAGAGCAGGTCCTGAAAGCGCACCGACGTCTTCTTGAACGCCGCGGTGTTCACGTTCGCGAGGTTGTTCGCGATCGTGTCGACGTTGAGCTGCTGGGCCTGCATGCCCGTGGCCGCGGTGGAGAGTGCTCGCATCATCGGGTCCTACCTCCTGTGCCGTTCCGGCGGCTACACACGGGCGATGTCGTTGACGGCGTGATCCAGCGAACGGTCCGTCGCCTTGAGAGCCGAGGCGGCCGCCTCGTACGACCGCATCGCCTCGATCATGCGGACCAGCTCCGGTACCGGCTGCACGGCCGAACCCTCGAGCTGTCCGTTGAGAACGGTGGGACGCGCCATCGAGATGTCCTCGCGGCGGCCGCTGCGAAGTTCGTAGAGTCCGCCCTCGCCGCGCTTGAGGTCGTCGCCCGTGCGGAACGTCGCGAGGCGAAGGCGATCGAGCGAGACCGGATCCGTCGTATCCGGGTCCTCCCGGTCGATCAGCAGGACCTCGCCGTCCGCCGTCACGCTCGGCACCCGGTCGCCGGCCATCATCAGGCCGTGCTCGCCCAGGACGGGGAATCCGGTGCGATCGCGCACGACGCCCTCGGAGTCCACGCGGAGGGAAACGTTGCGGGAGAAGCGGACGCCGTCGTCCGTGAGCAGTGCGAAGAAGCCGCTGCCCTCGAGCGAGAGATCGGACGGACTGCCGGTGAGGATCGGCTCGCCCGTCGTCCGGAAGTCCGTGCGCGACTGCACTTCCGGCAACGAGAACGGCTGCGCCTCGACCCGGCCGAGACGCTCCACGAACGTGTCCTCGCGGGCGTAGCCCGGCGTGGAGATGTTCGCGAGGTTGTTCGAGAT
>JAGQIB010000380.1 GCA_020431545.1 Gemmatimonadota bacterium | reverse complement strand
CGCGGTCCGATCGATCGTCGCGGGGCGCACGTTCGCACGGAGGTGCTGGCGGGGCCGGACACGGTCCTGGCGCGCCGCGTGGCGCGCGGGCTCACGAAGCGGAACGGTGAGCGGCTCGGGGAGGAAGGATGAACTTCGCCCGCGTGATCGGAACCGTGTGGTGCACGGTGAAGGACCCGTCCCTCACGGGAATTCGGTTCCTCGTGATCGCGCCGGAGGACGAGCACGGTCGTCCGAGCGGGGAGACGCTGGTGGCCGCCGATGCCGTCTCGGCGCGCGCCGGCGACCGCGTGTTCTTCGTGCGCGCCCGCGAGGCGGCCAAGGCGTTCCCCGGACAATCGGCGCCCCTCGACGCCGCGATCCTCGGCCTCGTGGACGGCTCCGAGGTGGACGGAGCGGTATCCCCGGATCCGACCGGGGGGCGTTCATGAAGCTCGGCCGGGTGGTGGGGCGCGTGTGGGCGACCGCGAAGCACGAGACGCTGGAGGCGAAGAAGATCCTGCTGGTGCGCCCGATCGACTTCGAAGGGAACGCGAAGGGAGAGGCGTATCTCGCGATCGATACGGTGGATGCGGGTTCCGGTGAGCGGGTGCTCGTGGTGGACGAGGGCAACGCGGCCGGCCAGGCGCTGGGCCTGCCCCAGCCCCCGATCCGCACGGTGATCGTGGGCGTGGTGGACGAGATCCGGGTCGAGCGATGAAGGCGCTGCACGAGATCCGACGCGACATCGTGGCGGTCTGCCGCGCGATCGACCGGCGGGAGTACGTCGGCGGGCGGGACGGGAACATCTCCGCCCGGACGGGGGCGGGCACGATCGTGATCACGCCGGCCGCTCTCCGCAAGGGCGACGTCGAGGTCGACGATCTGGTCGTGCTCGCGCCCGACGGCCGGCAGATCGCCGGGCGCAGACGCGCGTCGTCCGAGACCGGGATGCACCTGCGGATCTACGAGCTTCGCCCCGACGTGAACGCGGTGGTCCACGCGCATCCGCCGGTGTCCACGGGGTTCGCGGCGGCGGGGATCGAGTTGAACGAGTGCGTGCTGCCCGAGGTGATCGTGGGGCTCGGACGGGTCCCGATCACTCCGTACGCGACTCCCGGCACCGACGAGCTTTCCCGCTCGCTCGACTCCGTGGTGGCCTCGCACGACGCCATCCTGCTGCAGAACCACGGCGCCGTCACCGTGGGCGAGGACGTGCTGCTCGCGCACCAGCGGATGGAGACGCTGGAGCACTCCGCGCGGATCCTGCTCGTGGCGCGACTCCTCGGGGGCGCGAATCCGCTGACGGTCTCGCAGGTCGGAGAGCTGCTCGACGCGCGAAGTCGATACGGGGTGCGCGCGGGGCTCGCCGCCTGCGACTGGGCCGCGCCGGACGCTCCACCGCGGAACCCCGGGGGCGGCGCCGTCGCAACGTCGCGCGGGGACGACGCGCTCGTGGAGCGCATCGTGATGCGCGTGCTCGATCGGCTCGGGGACGGGCCGGAGCGAGCCTGACGAGGAGCGCCGGCCCACAACGCGCGCCCGCAAAGCGCCCCCGTAGAGAGCCCCCGAAAGAGCGAGGGACCGACGCAATCCGCATCGGCCCCTCGGGAGTCTCTCGAGACGATGGTCGGCGAGCTACGCGGCCGCCTTCGCCTTGTTCAGCTGCTTCGCGAGGCGGCTCTTCTTGCGGTCCGCCCGCTGGCGCGGGATCACGCCCTTCTTCGCCGCGAGATCGAGCTCGGACGATGCCTTGCGGTAGGCCGCCTCGGCGTCCTCCGGCGTCGCCGCCTGGAACTTCTTCGTCGCCGTCTTCAGCGAGCTCTTGACCGCGCGGTTGTACTGATTCTGCTTGCGGCTCTGCCGCATCCGCTTCTCGCACGACTTGTGCTGCGGCATCGATTCTCCTCACCGTGTCCTTGGAATCCACCGACTTGAACCGGAGCATTCTACGGACGGGCTCCCCGGGGGTCAAGGCCCGGATCGGCCCGAGGCAGAGGCCCCGGGGCCTCGCGAGGGACGGCGGTCCCCGGAGGGCCCCGGAAGGGGCACGAGGCCCTTACCGGCCGCCCGCGCCGCCCGGGCGAGCGTTGACGGTCGCGGGGCCCCGTGGAATCCTGCGCCCGCGCCGAGGGGTGCGGGGGAGGCGACGTGGGACACGAGAACGCGGGGATCACTCGCTCGGCGGCACGCGTGGGGGCGGCCACGATGCTCTCCCGGGTGTTCGGCCTCGCCCGGGATACCGCCTTCGCGGTCCTCTTCGGCACCAGCTTCGTGGCCGACGCCTTCAACCTCGCCTTCCTCATCCCGAACGTGTTCCGCCGCGTGGTGGGCGAGGGGAACCTGAACCCGGCGTTCGTCCCCGTCTTCACGCGGATCCTGGAGCGCGACGGCGAGGAGGCGGCGGGCCGCTTTCTCCGCCGCGCGGCCGGCCTCCTCTGCGTGGTGCTGGTGGGCCTCGTGGCGGTGGGGATGCTCGCGGCCGGCCCGCTCGTTCACCTGTACGCCCACGACTGGAAATCCGCGCCCGAGGACTTCCGTTTCGCGGTCGGACTGCTCCGTCTCCTGTTCCCGTCTCTCCTGTTCGCGGGACTCGCGGCTCTCGCCACCGCCGCCCTCAACGCCCGCCGACGTTTCGTCGTGGCCGCGCTGTCACCCATCGTGCTGAATCTCGGATTCCTGATCGGGGCGGCCGCCGCGGTACCGTTCGCGTCGCTGACCCAGCGGGCGGTGGTGTTCTCGATCGGAGGATTGCTCGGCGGCCTCGCGGCGTGGCTCGTGCAACTGCCGACGCTCCGCAAGTCCGGCCTCCCGATCGGCGTCGCCTGGGAGCCGCGCGACTCCGAGGTGCTGCGCGTCGCGCGGCTCATGGGGCCGGGCATCATCGCGCTCGGCGTCGTGCAGCTGAACCTGTTCGTCGATACGATCCTCGCCCTCCGTCTCGAGGAGGGCTCGCTGTCGGCGATGCGTCTCGCGAACCGCCTCGTGCTGCTGCCGATGGGCGTCGTGGGCGTCGCCGTCTCGACCGCTTCGTTGCCCACGCTCGCGAGCCAGGCGGCGGCCGAGGACCGGCGCGCGGCGGTCGGGACGCTCGCGCACTCGCTGAAGCTGCTGGTCACGTTGCTCGTGCCGGCGGCGGTCGGCCTCATCCTGCTCGCCCGTCCGATCGTGACGCTGCTGTTCCAGTACGGCGCGTTCACGGCGGAGCGCTCCACCCCGATGACGGCCGACACGCTCGTGTTCTACGCGCTCGGCCTGCCCGCGTTCGGTCTGGTTCGCGGGTTGTCGCAGGGGTTCTACTCGGTGCAGGACACGAAGACGCCGGTGAAGATCGCCACCGCCGGAATGATCGTGAACGTCGTGCTGGACGTCGTGTTGATGATCCCGCTCGGCCTGCGAGGGCTGGCGCTCGCGACGTCCATCGCGGCCTGGATGAACGTGTGGATGTCCTGGGCGCTCCTGCGCCGGCACTTCGGCGAGATCCGGGGCACGGGCCTGTGGACGTCGGTCGTGCGGGTCGCGCTCGCCTCGGGGGCGCTGGCCGCGGCGTGCGTTCTCGGGATAACCTGGACCGCTCCGCTGGGCGACGGGGTGCCCGCGCGCGTCGCGCAGGTGGCCGTGCCCATGGTGCTCGGCATCGCGGCGCTGCTCGGGGCGAGCTTCGCGCTGAGACACCACGAGATGCGGGAGATCCTCGAGTCGCTCCCCGGACGAGGTCGACGACGTTGAACCCCCAGAGGGACGCTCGCGCGTGAGTCGGGGCGAGAGCCGCGCCGCGCGCCGGGAGCGCCTGCTCGCGATCGCGCGCGCGCTGCCGGACGAGCCCGGCGCCTACCTGTTCAGCGACGCGTCCGGACGCGTCATCTACGTCGGCAAGGCGAAGTCGTTGCGCGCGCGCGTGCGGTCGTACTTCCAGGACGACCTGCCGATCAAGACCCGCCGCATGGTGGATCGCGCGCACGGACTCGACTCGCTCGTGACGTCCACGGAGCTCGAGGCGCTGCTGCTCGAGCACACGCTGATCAAGGAGCACGCGCCGCGGTACAACGTCGTGTATCGCGACGACAAGCGTTATCCGTACCTCAAGGTCACGCTCGCCGAGCCGTTCCCGCGCGTGATGCCGACCCGCCGCCTCGAAGACGACGGCTCGCGGTACTTCGGACCCTACGCCGACGCGGGCTCGATGCGACGGACGCTCAAGCTGCTGAGCACGCTGTTTCCGTTGCCGAGCTGCACGATCCGGTTGAGCGAGGGCATGACGGACCGCGGCTGCCTCGACTGGTTCCTCGGTCGCTGTGTGGGGCCGTGCCGCGGCGACGTCGCTCCCGAGGACTACCGGCCGCTCGTGGACGAGGCGATCCGTTTCCTCGAGGGCAAGAAGACGGACGTCGTGGCGGACCTGGAGCGCCGGATGGCGGAGGCCGCGCGCGAGATGCGCTACGAGGAAGCGGCGAAGCTGCGCGACCGCCTGTTCTCGGTGCGACGGACCGTCGCGCCGCAGCACGTGGCGGTGATCGGCCGCGGCGACTCCGACGTGCTCGGCCTCTCCCGACTCGGCAAGCGCGCCACGGGCGTGCTGCTCACGGTGCGCGCGGGGAAGGTGACCGGGCGGGAGCGACTCGAGATCGCGTGCACGCCCGACGAGCCGGAGACCGGCCTCGTCCGCGGCCTGCTCCTCGGGTTCTACGAGAACCGCACGTCGGTGCCGGCCGAGGTGCTGGTCCCCGCCGACCCGCCGGACGCGGACCTGCTCGCCGAGTGGCTTACGGATGTCGCCGGGCGCGGCGTCCGCGTGCGGGTGCCGCAACGCGGCGAGGGGCGACGCCTGCTCGCGCTCGCGGAACACAACGCGGCCGTCGCGCTCGGAGACGAGGAGCCGGCGGGGGAGGGCGTGCAGGGCGCGCGCGCCCGCGACGACGCCGCGGACCTCGGCCGCGCGCTCGGGCTGGAGACGTCGCCGCGGCGCGTGGAGGGGTTCGACATCTCCACGATCCAGGGCACGGACACGTACGCGTCGATGGTGGTGTTCGAGGGCGGACAGCCCGCGAAGGCCGAGTACCGGACCTTCCGCATCCGCGAGGCGCCGCGCCGCGACGACCCGCGCGCGATCGGCGAGGCCGTCGGCCGGCGGGCTCGGCGGATCGCGGCCGGCGGCGCGGCCCCGGACCTCATTCTCATCGACGGCGGTCCCACGCAGCTGTCCGCCGCATCCGCCGCGCTGGCCGGCGAGGCGCTCGCGATCCCGATCGTGTCGCTCGCGAAGCGCGAGGAGCTCGTGTTCTTTCCGGGCCGCGCGGAGCCGCTCCGCCTGCCGCGCGATTCGCGGGCGCTGAAGCTGCTGCAGCGGGTGCGCGACGAGGCGCATCGGTTCGCGCTGCGCGCCCACCGGCGACGTCGCGGCGCGCGCGTGGCGTCGAGCGTGCTCGACGAGGTCCCGGGCATCGGACCGGCGAAGCGAAAGCTGCTCCTCCAGAAGTTCGGGTCCGTGGCGGGCATCCGCGACGCCGGCATCGACGACATCGCGGCGGTTCCCGGCGTGGGCCGCGCGCTCGCGCTGTCGATCTGGACGCATCTCGGCGGAGCGGAGGACCGATGAAGGTCGCGCACGCGCAGGTCGCGGGCGCCGGACTCGACGTTCACGCCTGGGCGTCGGCGGAAGGACTCGTGGCGATTCGCCTCGGTCCCGTGCCGGCCTCCGGCCGGGACGGGGGACGACCGGTGGACGGCATCTCCGTGGAGGGGGCGCCGCCCGAGACGTTGCGTTCGCTCGCTCGCGCCCTCGTGAGATATCTGGAGGGGAGTCGTCTGGAGTGGACCGGCCCGCTCGACCTGCGCGGGGTCACGCCGTTTCGCCAGCGCGTGTTCGACGTCGTGAGCGAGATCCCGCACGGCGAGACGCGTTCCTACGGCGCGATCGCCGCCGCGCTGGGGCGACCGGAGGCGGTGCGCGCCGTCGGTATGGCGCTCGGGCGGAATCCGTTCCCGCTCGTGGTGCCCTGTCACCGGGTGCTCCGGGCGGACGGCGAGCTCGGCGGCTACGTGGCGGGGGGCGAGGTGAAACGTCGACTGCTGGCGCTGGAGGCGGGGCAGACGGAGCTGGACTGGGAGGCGGTGCGATGAAGCCGGCCGATGCCGCGCGCCAGTGGCTCGACGAGCTCACGATCACCCGCGGTCTCGCGAAGAACACGCACGACGCCTATCGCCGCGACCTGTCGACGTACCTCGAGCACCTGAGGCGCGAGAAGATCACGAGCCTCGCCCGCGTCCGCGCCGAGGACGTCACCGCGTTCCTGCGCCGCGAGCAGAAGGCGGGGCGAAGCGCGGCCACGTTGAGCCGTCGACTGTCCGCCGTGCGCGGCCTGCATCGCTGGGCGGCATCCACGGGACTCACGAAGAGCGATCCCACGCGGGAGATCTCGGGTCCCCGGCGCACCCGGAAGCTCCCGGGGGCGCTGTCCGTCCCGGAGGTGCTCGCGCTGCTGGAGACGCCGCCGGACGACTCGCCTCTGGCGCAGCGCGACCGGGCGTTGCTCGAGCTCGGGTACGCCACGGGCCTGCGGGCCTCCGAGATGGTCGGACTCGACCTCGAGGATCTCGAGCGCGAGGAGGACCTGATCCGCGTGCGCGGGAAGGGCGGGGTCGAGCGCTGGGTCCCGGTGGGCGAGCACGCGCGACGCGCGGTGGCCCGCTACCGGGAGCACGGCCGCCCGGAGCTTGTCCGCCCGGGCCGCGAGGCGGCCGCCGTCTTCCTGAACGCCCGCGGGGGGCGGCTCTCACGCATGGGCTTCTGGCTCGTGTTGAAGCGGGCCGCGCTGGCGGCCGGGATCGGGCGCGAGGTCTCTCCGCATACCCTCCGGCACTCGTTCGCGACGCATCTCCTGGAAGGGGGCGCGGATCTGCGGGTCGTCCAGGAGCTGCTCGGACACGCGGATCTCTCGACGACCCAGATCTACACGAAGGTCGACACGGAGTACCTCACCGAGATCCACCGGTCCTTCCATCCGCGGGAGAAGGCGGCCCGGGCCGCTCGCCCGCCCGCGGCCGCCACCGTGAAGCCGGGGAGAGACGGCGCCCGCGCGAAGCGGTAGAATGCCGGCCACCTCGTTCGCGGGAGATGCCCGAATGACCCCACCGTCCGATCGTCCGGAGCCGGCCGCGCCCGTGTTCCTCCGACCGGAATCCGCCACCGGCGGCGCCGACGCGGCGGTCGCGGGGCCGGGAGCGGCCGCGACCGAGTCGCCGAGCTCGGCCGAGGTGCGGGCGGCGATGGAAGAGGGCCTGGAGCTCAAGGGCCCGCGGGTGTCGCTGGAGCGATTCGAGGGGCCGCTCGACCTCCTGTTGCACCTGATTCGCGAGGACGAGCTCGACATCGGCGACATCCCGATCGCCCGGATCACCGCGCAGTACCTGGAGACGATCCAGGATCTCGCCACGGTCGATCTGGACCTCGCCGGCGAGTACCTCGTCATGGCCACGACGTTGATGCGCATCAAGGCGAAGATGCTGCTCCCGCGCGACGAGTCGCCGGACGACGAGGACGAGGAGGATCCGCGCGCCGCCCTCGTGCGTCGCCTGCTCGAGTACCGCGAGTTCAAGCGCGTGGCCGAGCAGCTCGGCGAGCGCCAGGACGAGTGGCGTGACATCTTCCGCCGCGCGGCGTCGCCGATTCCCGAAGTCGAGCGCGAGGACGGCGAGGACGACCTCGGTGTCGATCTCATGGAGCTGTTCCGCGCGTTCCGCGACGTTCTCTCGCGCGTCGAGCGCGAGTCTCCCTTCGCGATCGAGTCCGAGGACTACTCCGTCGAGGAGCAGATGGACTGGATTCGCACGATCTGTACCTCGAGTGAGGAAGGCGTTCCGTTCGGACGACTGTTCCGCGGCCGGCAGACCCGCTCGCTCGTGATCACCACGTTTCTCGCGCTGCTGGAGATGGTCCGGCTGCGCCAGCTCGTCGCGCACCAGGCGGATCGGTTCGGAGAGATCTGGCTGAAGCGGGCGACGGAGGTCGAATCCACGCATGAGTCTTGACGGGATCCGCGAAGACGAGGAGCAGGGGACGGCGACCGAAACGGCCGACGTCTCCGCGGGCGGTCCGCTCGATCCGGAGGACACGGTCGAAGAGGCCGTGGCGACCGACGTCGAGGGGGAGATCGACGAGGAGGAGTTCCTCGAAGCCGCCCGCGACGAGGACGCCGACGGCTCGGACGATGCGCCCGAGGTCGAGGCCGCGAGCGAAGTCCTCCCGGCCGAAGAGGGGGAGACCGGCGACGGGTCGGATCCCCACGGGCAGCGCACCCCCGAGGAGCTGCTCGAGTCGGCGGTGGAGGCCGTGCTGTTCTCCAGCGAAGTGCCGCTGCCCGCGCAGCGGCTCTCCGAGCTCGTGTCGGCGGAGAAGCGCGACGTGCTCGCGGCGATCGATCGCCTGAACGTGTTCTACGGAGACACTCATCGCTCGTTCCGCGTGGCGCCGCTCGCCGGCGGCTTCCAGCTCGTCACCACACCCGAGAACGCGCCCGTCCTCACGAAGCTCCACAAGGAGAAGGTCCCCACGCGGCTGTCGCGCGCCGCGCTGGAAACGCTCGCAATCATCGCGTTCAAGCAGCCGGTGACGCGGGCGGAGGTCGACTCGATCCGTGGCGTGAGCGCGAGCGATCGCGTGCTGCGCCACCTCATGGATCGCAAGCTCGTGCGTCTGGCCGGACGCGCCGAGGCGCCCGGACGTCCTCTGCTCTACGCGACGACGCGCGAGTTCCTCGGCTACTTCGGGCTGTCCTCGGTGAAGGACCTCCCGCGCACGGACGAGCTGGCCGCTCTTCTCGCCGGCGAGTCGCCGAGCGAGGCGATCGACGACGAGATCCAGGACGCGCTGACGGCGCAGGGGATGGAGCCGATCGAGACCGAGCCGACGGCGGAGGAGACGGTGACCGAATCCGCGGCGACGGAAGCCCACGCGGATGAGGAGGTCGAGTCCCCCGGGGATCTCGACCCGGCCGAAGACGCGACCGATCCGGAGGTCGGGGTGGACGATGGCCACGACCCGGACACGGACGACGAGTTCGAGGGTATGATGGAAGGCGGCGAGGAACCCTTCGCCGGGGAACGGTTCGAGTCTCACTCCGGAGAGGAGTCGGACGAAGGTGAAGGAGACCCTGCGCCTCAATAGGTTCTTGGCGACCGCGGGCGTCGCGTCGCGGCGTCGCTGCGACGAACTCATCCGACAGGGCAGGATCCTGGTCAACGGCCGGCCGGTCGAGCAGCTCGGCACGCAGGTCGACCCGGATCAGGACGAGGTGACGGTCGACGGGAATCGCGTGGAACTTCCGCGCGGCACCTGGACTCTCGTCCTCCACAAGCCGCGGGAGTATCTCGTTGCCTCCGGCGATCCGCGGGGTCGCAAGACGGTGATGGACCTGCTCGAGCAGGCTCCCGGGCGGGTGTTCCCGGTCGGGCGTCTCGATTACCGCAGTGAGGGGCTTCTGCTCTTCACGAACGACGGGGAGCTCGCGTACCGTCTCGCGCATCCGCGGTTCAAGGTGGAAAAGCACTACGTGGTGGATGTCGAGGGAATGGTGCCGCCGGAAGTGATCGAGAAGCTCCGCGAGGGCGTGGTGCTGGACGATGGTCCGACCCAGCCCGCGGACGTTCGCCTGGTGAAGCGTCGTCGCGGACGTTGCCAGCTCGAGGTCCGGCTTCGCGAGGGACGCAAGCGCCAGATCCGTCGCATGTTCGCGCTGTTCGGCCACGCGGTTCTTCGTCTCCGTCGAATCCGGTTCGGCCCGATCGCGCTGGACGGCGTGGCGAGTGGGACCTGGCGCGAGCTGACACCGGCCGAGATCCGCGCGCTCCGGGTCGCGGTGGGACTCCAGGGCGCCGGGGCGGGGGAGCGGAAGTGATCCTGATCCTGCGCCCCGACATCACCGACGATCAGCTCGTGGTCGTGGAGGATCGCCTGGAGTCGCTCGGCGTCCACGTCCACCGCGCGCGGGGTGCCGAGCGCACCGTGCTCACACTGGACGGCGACGAGGAGCTCCTGCGCAGCGCCCAGCTGGAGGCGCTCTCCGGCGTGGAGCGGCTGGTCGCCACGCAGAAGCCCTACAAGCTCGCGAGCCGCGACTACCGGGAGGAGCGCACCACGATTCCGGTCGGGCGCGCCGTGGTGGGCGGACGCCGGGTCGTGGTGATGGCCGGGCCCTGCTCGGTGGAGTCGCGCGCCCAGTGCTTCACGATCGGAGAGGCGGTTGCGCGCGCCGGCGCCACGGTGTTCCGTGGCGGCGCCTTCAAGCCGCGCACGTCGCCGTACTCGTTCCAGGGACTCGGCCAGGAGGGTCTCGAGATCCTCGCCGAGGTGCGTGACCGCACGGGGCTCGCCGTGATCACCGAGGTCATGGACACGCGCGACGTGGCGCTCGTGTGCGAGTACGCCGACATCCTCCAGATCGGCGCCCGCAACATCCAGAACTTCTCGCTGCTCAACGAGGTCGGCAAGGCGCGCAAGCCCGTCTTCCTGAAGCGCGGCATGATGACGACGATCAGCGAGCTGCTCATGTCCGCCGAGTACGTGATGGCGAACGGCAACGAACAGGTGATGCTGTGCGAGCGCGGCATCCGCAGCTTCGACACCACGCTGCGGAACACGCTCGATCTCTCGGCCGTGCCGGTGCTCCAGGGATTGACGCACCTTCCGGTGATCGTCGATCCGAGCCACGGGGTCGGTGACTGGCGGTTCGTGGCGCCCATGGCGCGCGCCGCCGTGGCGGCCGGCGCCGACGGCCTGATGATCGAGGTGCACAACACGCCCGAAACCGCGTTCTCCGACGGCAAGCAGTCGCTCCTCCCGAAGCGGTTCGCGGCCTCCATGGCCGAGATGCGCAAGGTCGCGCGCGCGATCGGGCGGACGCTCTGATGTCTTCGCCGATCGCGGCTCCTCCGCGCCGGGCCGTGGCCTGAATGGCCCGGCCGGGAATCGTCGGCCGGCTCGTTCCGCCCGGGGACAAGTCGCTTTCCCATCGAGCGCTGATCCTCGCGGCGATCGCCGGCGGGGAAACGGAACTCTCGGGCCTGAACCCCGGCGCCGACGTGGAGTCCACCGCCGAGGCCCTCCGTCGCCTCGGAACCCGGATCGAGACGCACGGCGAGGTCTGGCGGGTGAGCGGTCCCGGCGCGTCCGGCTTCTCGCGCCCGCGGGCGGCGCTGGACTGCGGGAACTCCGGCACGACGCTCCGACTCCTGGCGGGCGTACTCGCCGGCTGTCCGTTCGAGACGACCCTTCGCGGGGACGAGAGCCTGTCGCGCCGTCCGATGGCGCGGGTGGCGGATCCGCTGCGCGCGCTCGGAGCCGACGTTGCGGGGCGGGAGGAGGACGGACGGCTGGTCGCGCCGCTGCGGATCCGTGGCGGATCGTTGCGGCCCGGTCGGCACGAGAGTGCGGTCGCGAGCGCGCAGGTGAAGTCCGCCGTGCTCCTCGCCGGACTCGTGGGTGGCGTGACGGTCGAGGTGAGCGAGCCGATGCGGTCGCGGGATCACACCGAGCGGATGCTCCGTGCGCTCGGCGCGCGGATCGCGATCGAAGGCGGCGCCGTGCGATGCGGCGGCGGTTCGATCGTGCCGCCGCGCGGCCGGGTCCCGGGAGATCCGTCGGCCGCGGCGTTCTTCGCGGCGGCGGCCGCCGCGCTTCCGCGAAGCGATCTGATCGTGGAGCGTGTCTCGTTGAACCCCGGGCGTCTGGGTTTCTATCGGGCGCTCGCAAGAATGGGAGCCCGCGTCGAGTGGACGCGCGAGGCGCGGTGGTGCGGGGAACCGGTCGGACGGATCCGCGTGCGATCGGGGAAGCTCGCCGGGATCCGCGTGACCGCGCGCGGCGTTCCCGCGATGATCGACGAGATCCCCGTGCTCGCGATCCTCGCGGCGGGCGCGGCGAAGGGGGAGACGCGGATCCGCGGGGCGGCGGAGTTGCGCGTGAAGGAGAGTGACCGACTCGCGGGGCTCGCGGCGGGTCTCGCTCGCCTCGGCGGTCGGGTCGAGGAGCTGCCGGACGGACTCGTGATCCGGGGTGCCTCGCTTCACGGCGGGATCGTGGACGCGCACGGCGATCATCGTCTCGCGATGGCGTTCCGGATCGCCGGGTTGCTGGCCGCAGGCTCCGTGCGGGTCCGGGGCGCCGAGGCGATGCGCATCTCGCATCCGTCGTTCGATCGCGATCTGCGCCGGCTGCTCACGGGGACACGCGCCGGCGGGAGGAATTCGTCGTGAGCGCGTTGGTGGTGGCGATCGACGGGCCGGCGGCGTCCGGCAAGAGCACCACGGCGCGCCGGGTGGCCGAGCGCCTCGGGTTCGTCTATCTCGACACGGGCGCGATGTACCGCGCGATCACCTGGAAGGCGCTCGCCCAGGGAGTGGACATCGACGACGACGATGCTCTGGAGCGCTTGGTCGCGGCAACCGAACTCTCGTGGGACGAGCGGCGCATCCACGTCGACGGTGTCGACGTCACGGACGAGATCCGCTCGCCCGAGGTGTCCCGTCGCGTGTCGGTGGTGTCGCGCGCGTCCGGGGTGCGTCGGGCGCTGGTCGCGCTGCAACGTCGGGTGGCGGAGCGGGGGCCGTGCGTCGTGGAAGGGCGGGACATCGGCACCGTGGTGTTCCCCG
>JAGQIB010000379.1 GCA_020431545.1 Gemmatimonadota bacterium | reverse complement strand
GGAAGCCCGGCGATCCGAACACCGTGTACGCGGCCAAGGGCAGCGCCGCGACCGGCAACAGCGTGAAGATCTCGACGGACGACGGCGTGACCTGGGCCACCGCGGGCAGCGGTCAGCCGGTCAGTTTCCAGATCGGCAAGACGAAGCTCGGCGTGACGGCGGCGGATCCGAACATGATCTACGCGGCGTTCGCGAGCGCGGACGGCACCGCGATGACCGGGATCTACCGCTCGACCGACGGCGGTGCCAACTGGACGGCTCAGAACACGAGCGCCGGGCTCCTCGGTGGTCAGAACTGGTACAACCTGGTGATCGTCGTCGATCCGAACGACGCGAACAAGGTGATCCTCGGCGGCCAGCCGTTCGTCCGGTCCACGAACGGTGGTGTCAGCTACTCCTCCATCGGGGGGAACGTGCACGTCGACTTCCATGCGATCGCGTACGAGCCCGGAAGCGACTCCAACGTCTGGGTCGGCTCCGACGGCGGCATCTGGCGGTCCGTGAACGACGGCTCGTCCTGGACGGACATGAACAACGGGATCGTGACGTACCAGTTCTACGACATCTGCGTGAACAACGGTCCCGATCCGTACTACGTGATGGGCGGCACGCAGGACAACGGCACCGACAAGTGGTCCGGCACCACGACCTGGGCGAACGGCCTCGGGGCCGACGGCATGGTCTGCAACATCAACCCGGGCAACGGCACCGTGGTCTACGCCGAGATCCAGAGCGGCGGACACCGGAAGAACACCACGTCCGGCATCGGGACCTGGTCGACGATCACGTCCGGCCTCAGCGGCTCGTCCCTCTGGGTCGCCCCGGTGGATGAGAGCCAGCAGACCGGCAACACGCTGTTCACGTCGACGTCGAACGGGATCTTCCGCACGACGAACGGCGGCTCCTCCTGGCAGAACGTGGACGGCAATTCCGCGACCTGGATCGCGATCAGTCCGGTCGACGAGAACATCGTCTGGACGGTCGCCGGCACGCCGCGCTATTCGACGAACGGCGGCAACACCTGGCAGTTCACGAGCGCGTACGGCTTCGGCACCGGCGGCGCCCGGAAGATCATCGGCGATCCGGTGGATCCGAACACCGTGATGGTCGTGTTCTCGGCGTACAGCACGTCGATCGCGCACGTGGCCCGCTCCACGGACCTCGGCGCGACCTGGACGGACGTGAGTGGCGACTTCCCGGGAGTTCCGGCGAACGCGATCGAGATCAACCCGGCGGACACGAACGAGTGGTTCGTGGGCACCGACCTCGGCGTGTGGACGAGCACGAACGGCGGCGTCAACTGGCTGCCCATGGGAACGGGTCTCCCGAACGTCGTCGTGGACGATCTCGAGATCAAGGTCTCGCTCGGCAAGCTGGTGGCGGGCACGCACGGTCGCGGCGCCTGGGAGATCGATCTCGCGCCGGTGGGTACGGACGTGAACGTCGCGGTGGATCCGGCGGACCTGAAGCTCATGCTCGATCCGCCGTCGCCGAACCCGGTGTCCGATCGCACGATGCTCCGCTACGCGGCGAAGCACGACGGTCCGGTGTCGCTGGAGATCTACGACGTCCAGGGGCGCCTGGTCTCGGATCTGCAGGACTTCGCCCGCGGCGACGGCGTCATCCGCACGACGCCGTGGTTCACGGACGACGTGGTCGCGGGTGTGTACTTCGCGGTCCTGCGCGCCGGCGACGTGCGCAAGACCCAGAAGATCATCGTGACCAAGTAGGAACGGAAGCGCTCGGCTCATCGGGGCCCCGGGGGTATCTTCCCCCGGGGCCCCTTCTCGTTCGGGGCTCGCCCGGCCCGGGGCCGCAAGAACGATCCGGGCGTGTCGACGAGGGAGAGTCTTGCGAATCCGGTCGTTCCGAGGGCGTGCGCGCGACCTTCTCGTGCTCGCACTGCTGCTCGCTTCCTGCGAGCGGGAGCCGGTGCGACCGCACGTGCTGCTGGTCACCGTCGACACGCTGCGGCCGGACCACCTCGGCGAGTACGGCGGTCCGCTCGGCACGTCGCCCGCGATCGACGCGTTCCTGCGCTCCGGCGCGACCTTCTCCCGCGCGTTCGTTCCGCGGGGGCAGACCTGGCCGAGTCTCGCCACCATCCTCACGTCCGAGTACCCGGTGGATCACGGGGTTCGCAAGAACGGGCAGCCGTTCTGGCCGGGAATCCCGAGTCTCGCCGAGGTCCTCCACGATCGACGCTACGCGACCGCGGCCTTTCTCGCGAACGCGGGGGGAGCGGGCTGGACCGGGTTCGAGGTGCTGCAGGATCTCCAGGGCGACGATCGGAAGGCGATCGACGCGGCGGACGCCTGGCTCGACACGGTGGGGAAGCGGCCGTTCTTCCTGTGGGTGCACCTGTTCACGTCGCATCGGCCGTACACGCCGCCCGCGCCGCTCGCGGAGCGGTACGATCCGGGCTACGCCGGGCCGATCGACGGCAGCATCGAGCAGATGGAGGAGATCGCGCGCCGCGAGTGGGAACCGACGCCGCAGGACGTCCGCCACATGATCGCGCTCTACGACGCGGAGGTCCGCGAGGTCGACCGCCGCTTCCGGGAACTGCTCCGCCTGATCGACGATCGGGGGTTGCGCGAGCGGACGATCGTCGCGTTCGTGGCGGATCATGGCGAAGAGCTGTACGCGCGGAACCACTACTTCTCGCACTCGGCGTCGATCTACGACACCGTGCTGCGGGTGCCTCTCGGCTTCCGGTGGTCGGGCTCGGTCCCCGGTGGGGGCCTCTCGGAAGGTGTGGTGGAGGCGATCGACGTGGCGCCCACGATTCTCCAGCTCGTCGGCCTGCCCGCGCCGGAGGAGTTCCTCGGAATCTCCCTCGCGGCCATCGCGCGCGGGCAACGCCGGGGAGGCCGCGACCGTCGCGCCTGGGCGGAGCTGGAAGATCGGGTGGTCTCGCTGCGCACCGAGGACTGGCGCTACGTCTACAACCCCGGCCGGTTCGAGTATCCGCTCGACGCGGAGGGGAACGTCACCTATCCGATCCGCGAGCAGGAGCTCTACGACGAGAACGCGGATCCGGC
>JAGQIB010000378.1:6093-10360 GCA_020431545.1 Gemmatimonadota bacterium | reverse complement strand
CGCGGCTACCACGGGGGAGCCAAGGCGCTCCTGGATCGCAAGCGGAACGCCCGACTCCTGGAGGACCATCCGCGGTAGCGCCGCAACCTCCTCCTCGCACGCTTCGAGAAACGAAGAAGGGCAGGCCGTCCTCGACGACCTGCCCTCGCTTCTTCGGCTCACTCCGCTCGCGTCTCCGCTAGCGGTAGATCGACTTCACCCGACCCCAGCTCTCGCTCTCCACGGAGATCGCCGGGAACTCCGGGGCGCCCATCTGGATCCACTCGCGGATCACGTCGATGGTCGTCTGCGGCAGCGGGCCGCCGATGAGCGGCATCTGGTTGCCCACGATCCACGGGCAGTTCTCGAGCTTGCAGATGATGTAGCTGTTGTCCGGATCGAACGGCGCCACGCGAACCGCCGTGGGCACCTCCACGCTCGGCACGTCCACGAGGAAGCTGAACGCCTGGCCCTCGCGCAGGTCGAGGTTCGCCTGCATCGCGCCGCCGTGGCAGGCGGCGAGCGCGCAGCCCGGCGTGAAGACGTTCGCCTGGATGTCCTGCAGGGTGGGCTCGAACGGACCGCCCGCGGCCCGGGCGCTGCCGAAGCCGAGGAGGGTCAGAACGGAAAGAGTCGCAATCGTCGCAACGCGCATGGGCCGCTCCAATCGACGGGTCCAAGGGGTCTCCCGGACGCGCGGGAGCGCGCCGGGTGGGGGATACCGGTTGCACCCCGTCGTGTGGAACGGGGGGATGTCGCGATGATAGTGGATTCGGAGTCTCCGAGGGAACCCCGGCGCCGCTCGAGGCGCTCACCGCCGTCGCTCACGAGATCCGGATTGTTCTGTCAAGAATTCCCCGGGCGCCCGGGAGCCCGCGTTGACGGGCCTCTCGGGCCGGGGTAGCGTCCCGAGTCCTGCCCCCGTCGTCACGTTCTTCTCGAGGCAAAGGCTCCGGATCGGCCCCCACGGCCCGCCCGAGCCGCGGCCCCCGGAGTGCCATGCGAACCGTCGTCGTGATCACGGGAGCCTCCGGCGCCGTCTTCGGGATCGAGCTGCTGAAGCGCCTGCCCGGCGAGAAGGTCCTCATCCTCACGAAGTGGGGGAAGGTCGTGATCCGCGAGGAGACCGGCCTTTCCGTCTCCGAGGTCGAGGCGCTGGCGGACTCCGTCTTCTCGGACGAGGATCTGGCCGCACCGATCTCCTCCGGCTCGAATCCGTTCGACGCGGTCGCGGTGCTGCCGATGAGCGCGAGCTTCCTCGCGAAGGTCGCCGCCGGGCTCGGCGACACGCTCGGCACGCGCGTCTGCCACATCGCGCTGAAGGAGCGCCGACGTCTCGTGCTCGCCCTGCGCGAGACGCCCGTCACCGGCATCACGCTCGACAACGCGGCGCGCGTGTCGCGCGAGGGCGCGATCGTGATGCCGGTGTCGCCGTTCTTCTACCTGAAGCCGGACTCGATCGATCGACTCGTGGGTGACTACGTCGATCGCGTGGTGCAGACGCTGACCGGCGCGCCGATGCCGGACGGCTGGAAGCGCGAGGATCTCGCGTGAGGGACCTGCGCGAGTTCCTGACCGCGGTGGAGCGGGCGGGCGAGCTGCGTCGCGTGAAGGCGCCGGTGGATGCGCGGCTGGAGATCACCGAGATCTGCCAGCGAGTGGTGCGCGAGGAAGGCCCGGCCCTCCTGTTCGAGAACGTGGAGGGCGCCGACTTCCCGCTCGCGATCAATCTGTTCGGCTCGCGACGGCGCGTGGAACTCGCGCTCGGCCGGCCGCCGGCCGCGATCGGCGAGTCGCTGGTGGGGCTCGCGGAGAAGATGAAGTCGCCGAGCCTCGGCACGCTGCTCGGGAGCGCCGGGGAGCTGGCGCGCCTGCGCGGCATGAAGCCGAAGCTCGTCGGCGGCGGTCCTGTGCGCGAAGTGGACGAGGCGCCGAACCTCGAGCGTCTGCCGGTGCTCACGTGCTGGCCGGACGACGGCGGGCCGTTCTTCACGTTCCCGCTCGTGCACACGAAGAGCCCGCGTGACGGTTCCCTGAACGTCGGCATCTACCGAATGCAGCGCTTCGGCCCGGCCGAGACGGGCATGCACTGGCAGATCGGGAAGGGCGGCGGCTACCACCACTTCGAGGCGGAGGACGAGGGGAAGCCGCTGCCGGTCGCGGTGGCGCTCGGCGGCGATCCCGCGCTGATGCTCGCCGCGATGATGCCGCTGCCGGAGGGCCTGAGCGAGGCGGCGTTCGTGGGGCTGCTGCGCGGCGCGCCACTCGAGCTCTCGCGCGGCCGCACCGTGGACGTGCCGGTGCCCGCGCGCGCGGAGTTCGTGCTGGAGGGCGAGGTGGCGGCGGGCGAGCGCCGCACCGAGGGTCCGTTCGGCGATCACTTCGGTCACTACTCGGCGGCGGCGCCATTCCCGGTGTTTCGCGTGAAGCGCGTGTCCCGTCGCCGAGATGCGATCTACCCCGCGATCGTGGTCGGCAAGCCGCCGCAGGAAGACGGCTTCATGGGCAACGCCGTGCAGGAGCTGCTCGGTCCCTTGATCCGGCTGCCGCATCCCGAGATCCGCGACCTGTGGACGTACGAGGCGACCGGTTTCCACCACCTGCTGGTGGCGTCCTCCGAGGAGCGCTTCGAGAAGGAGGCGATGCGGTCCGCGTTCGGCCTGCTCGGCCAGGGGCAGCTCGGTCTCACGAAGGTGCTCGTGATGGTCGGCCGCGACGTGGACCCGCGGAACCTCGACGCGGTGCTCGACGCGATCGCCGACCGCTTCGAACCGACCGAGGACTTCCACCTGCTCACGAAGGTGCCGTTCGACACGCTCGACTTCACGAGCTACACGCTGAACGTCGGCAGCAAGATGGTCCTGGACTGCACGCGCGGCCCGGCCGGCGCGCCGCTGCCCGAGCTGCCGGACCTCACCACCGTGGACTCGCGGATCCGCGGCCAGAAGCTGCTCGGCCGCGCGATCCTCGCGATCACGGTGGAGGGCGACGATCCCCGGTCCGCGCTCGCCGCCGCCGTCCGCGCGCTGCCGGGCGCCGGGGGCGACGGCCCGGCTCCGCTCCCCAAGATCGTGGCCGCCGTCTCCCCGGACATCCCGCTGGAGGACCGCGAGCTGCTCCTCTGGGGCATCTTCACCCGGTTCGACCCGGCCCGGGACGCCTTCTTCGAGCGCTCCGAGCTCTACGGGGCCTGGCCCGTCCACCGCGGCCGCCTCGCCATCGACGCCACCTTCAAGGCCGGCTATCCGGCGCCGCTGGAGATGGATCCCGAGGTCGTGGCGAAGGTGGACCGGCGCTGGAAGGAATACGGGATCTCGTAGTCCGCCGATCGCCGACCGGATCCGGCGACAGCCGCCCACGGGCCCCGGCCCGCCCGGGACCCGGCCCGCCTCGAGCAGACCCACCAAGCCCCCGGCCCTTGATCAAACCCGCCGGGGCGGCGAATATGGGTCGCTCTTCGGCCGCCGGGCCGAGTCCTCGTCCCCGGCGCGCCCCCCGTTCCGCGTCTCGTCCCGGGAGCCCACGTGATCGCCACCCCCGATCCGCTGATCCGCGACCCGCGCCTGCGCGACGTCGCCGCCAAGGTCGCGGCCGGCGAGCGCCTGGACTTCCAGGACGGGATGGCCTGCCTCACCACCCGGGACCTGTTCGGCCTCGGGCGGATCGCCGACCGCGTGAAGACCGCGAAGAACGGCGACCACGTGCTCTACGTGCTGAACCGGCAGCTCAACCCCACGAACCTGTGCGTGCTGACCTGCAAGTTCTGCGACTTCGCGGCCCGCAAGGGCGACGCGCACGCGTACGAGCTCTCCGAGGCGGAGATCCTCGAGCACGGCAGCGAGGAGATCGACGAGATCCACATCGTCTCCGGCCTCCACCCGAAGTGGAAGTTCGAGGACTACGTGGACATCGTCCGCAAGCTGAAGGCGGCGTACCCGCGTCTGCCGATCAAGGCGTGGACGGCGGTGGAGATCGACTGGTTCGCGAAGATCTCCAAGAAGTCGGTGGAGCAAGTCCTCACGATCCTGAAGGACGCCGGCGTGGTGGCGATGCCGGGCGGCGGCGCCGAGGTGTTCTCCGATCGCATCCGCGAGGAGCTCTACAAGAGCAAGATGGGTCACGAGCGCTGGTTCGAGATCCACCGCATCGCGCACGGTCTCGGCATCCGCTCGAACGTCACGCTGCTGTACGGCCACATCGAGACGCTCGAGGAGCGCGTGAGCCACATGCTGCAGGTGCGCGAGCTGCAGGACGAGACGGGCGGCTTCTACTCGTTCATTCCGCTCGA
>JAGQIB010000378.1:0-5970 GCA_020431545.1 Gemmatimonadota bacterium | reverse complement strand
GCTTCCGTCGCGCTGAACTTCGGCGCCGACGACCTCGACGGCACGATCGTCGAGGAGAAGATCGCCCACCTGGCGCTCGCGGAGAGCCCGGTGGGACTCACCCAGCAACGAATCCTCAAGCTGATTCGCGAGGCGGGCAAGGTGCCCGTCCGGAGGAACGCGCTCTACGATGTCCTCGAGATCCACGACCAAGACGACGCTCGCGCTCATCCCGTACCTCAACTGTGAGCCCTTCTACTTCGGGATCGACGACCTCGACTTCGAGATCGTCCGGGAGGTGCCGCGCGAGCTGGGGCGTCTCGCCGATTCCGGCCTGGCCACGTGCGGACCGATGGCGGTGGCGGACTGGTTTCGCCTGAGGGACCGGTACGACCTGCTCGACGACTTCGGCATCGCCTGCGAGGGGCCGGCGCACTCCGTGCTGCTGTTCTCCAAGCGGGAGATCCAGTCGCTGAACGAGGGGCGGGTCGGGCTCACCACGGAGAGCTCGACGTCGGTGCGGCTCGTCCGGGTCATCCTGGGCGGCAAGTACGGCGCGCGCACGATCGAGTGGGGACGCGGTGCCTCGGACGAGGACGACGCCCGGCTCCTCATCGGCGACCAGGCGCTGCGCGCCGCGACCACCGGGCTGGACGACTTCCCGTTCGTGTACGATCTCGGCGAGGAGTGGCACGGCTGGCAGGGGCTTCCGTTCGTGTTCGCGCGCTGGGTGGTGGCGAAGGAGATTCCGGCCGAGGACCGGGAGCGGATCTCGGCGTCGCTTTCCGCGTCGCTCGCGAGCTGGCGCCTGCGCGTGCCCGAGATCGCCGCCCGCCGCGGCCCGGACTTCGGGCTCGAGGGCGAAGGGATCCTGCGCTACCTGTCCACGTTCCGGTACCGGATCGGTCCCGTGGAAGCGCTCGGCGAACAGACGTTCGAAACGCTGCTCGAGGAGTACGCCTGATGGCCACCGTGTTCGCCTGGCAGAACCTGCACAAGCCGGCCGGCGACCCCGTCCGCTTCGGCGAGATCACCGATCGCGTGCTCGCCGGCGACCGCATCGACGACGACACCGCGCTGTTCCTCCTGCGCGACGCGAACCTGTCCGACCTGTGCGCGCTCGGCGACGAGATGCGACGTCGGCGGGTGGGCGGCGACTTCGTGACGTTCGTGATCGACACGAATCCGAACTACACGAACGTGTGCACCACGGATTGCCTGTTCTGCGCGTTCTACCGGAAGCCCGGCCACGAGGAGGGCTACTGGCACTCGGTGGACGAGGTCGTGGCGATGGTCGGCCGCGCGGTGGAGAAGGGTGCCACCACCACGCTCCTGCAGGGCGGTCACAATCCCGAGATTCCGTTCTCGTACTATGTCGACGTGGTGAAGGCGCTGCGCGCGAACTTCCCCGACCTCTGCGTGCACCTGTGGAGTCCTTCCGAGATCCGCACGATGTCGGAGGTCTCGGGACTCTCGGTGCGCGAGGTGCTCCAGGAGCTGTGGAACGCGGGGCAGCGCACGATCCCCGGCGGCGGCGCCGAGATCCTCGTGGACCGCGTGCGCAAGCGCATCTCGCCCAAGAAGCCGAACGCCGACAACTGGCTCGACGTGATGCGCGACGCCCACGAGATCGGCTACCGCACCACGGCCACGATGATGTACGGCCACGCGGAGACGGACGAGGAGATCGTGGAACACTTCCGCAAGCTCCGCGCGCTGCAGGACGACACGGACGGCTTCACCGCGTTCATCCCCTGGAGCTTCAAGCCCGGCAACACGCTGCTCGAGAAGAAGATTCCGGAGAGTCCCGGCCCCGTGAAGTATCTGCGCCTCATCGCGCTCGCGCGCCTGTACCTGGACAACTTCGATCACATCCAGGCGAGCTGGTTCTCCGAGGGCAAGAAGACGGGTCAGATCGCGCTGCACGCCGGCGGCGACGACTTCGGTGGCACGCTGATCGAGGAGAACGTGCTGCGCCAGGCGAATCACCACAACCGCACGACGACCGAGGAATGCGTGGCGCTCATCAAGGACTCCGGCTACCGCGCGATGCAACGCACGACGCTCTACGAGCACGTGCGCGAGTGGTGAGCGGACCCCGATGATCTTCGGCTCGGGCGCTGCCCGCGAGCGCGCCTTCCTCGCGACCGGCGCGATCCTCGGATTCCTGGCGGTGGCGGCCGGCGCGTTCGGCGCGCACGCGCTGCGGGAAGCGTTGCCGGCGGATCGGCTCGCGGTGTTCGAGACCGGGGTTCGCTACCAGATGTTCCACGCGCTCGCGCTGATCGGCGTGGCGTTCGTGGCCGGCAAGCGTCGCGGACAGGCCGCCCCGCTCGCGGGCTGGCTGTTCCTGCTCGGGACGATCCTGTTCTCGGGCTCGCTGTACGCGCTCGCGCTGACCGGCGTGCGCGCGTGGGGAGCGGTCACGCCGCTCGGCGGCGTCGCCTGGCTCGCGGGCTGGGCCGCACTCGCGCTCGCCGCGCTGCGCTCGGACTGATCCCGTGACCCGACTCGTGGTTCCCGAGCTCGAGCCACGCGATCCGGCCCGCGCCGAGCCGCTGCTGCCCGGCGAAGTGCAGCTCTGGTACGCGGATCTCGACTCCGTGCCCGGCGACGAAGGAATTCTGTCGGCAGCGGAGTCCGCGCGCGCCGAACGCGTCGTGGATGCCGACGCCAAAGCTCGCTTCGTGCGCTCCCGCACTCTCGTGCGTCGACTGCTCGGCGCCTGGCTCGGCCTTCCGGCCGGCGAGATCGCTCTGGAATCGACGGGTGAGGGGAAGCCGCGCGTGGTGGCTCCACCCCACGCGATCGACTTCAATCTGTCGCACACGGGCTCCGCGTGGGCGCTCGCGGCGTCGATCTCCTTCCACGTGGGAGTGGACCTCGAGCGGATTCGCCCGCGGCGCCCCGACCACGACGTGGCGCGGCGCATCTTCACGTCGGCGGAGTGCGCCTGGCTCGCGGATCTGCCGGAAGCGCGACGCACCCCCGCGTTCTTCACGATCTGGACGATTCGCGAGGCCGTCACGAAGCTCCGCGGCGAGGGCATCTTCACCCTGTCGGCGTCGTTCGAGGTGGTGCCCCAGACCGACGGGCGCCTCGAGGCCCGCGTGGAGCCGCCGGAGGAGCTGGTCGTGGACACGATCCCCGCGCCCGTCGGGCACGTGGGCGCGCTCGCCGTGAGTGCTTCTCCGCGGGCGATCCGGGCCTTTCGGGTCCGTCCGGACGCCGAGGCCTGATCCGGGCCCGTCCTGTGTTATCGTGACGGGGTCGCGTTCACGGATCCCGCCCCCGCGGGCCTCCCCGAACCTGGAGAATTTCCCCATGAAGCGTCCCTTCGCCCGGCCGGCACTCGGTGCCGCCGCCGTCGGCCTTCTCGTTTCCCTCGCCGGTGGCGCGTCCGCCGTCGACCGCCCCACCGACGGCGTGGCCGAGTGGCTCGCCGCGAAGGGCGAGTTCTACGCCGCTCATCCGGAGCGTGCCGAGACTCCCGGCTCGGGCTGGAAGCCCTACAACCGTGCGAAGTGGTTCTACGAGCAGCGGCTCGTGGACGGTCGGGCCCCCGCGCCGGACGCGCGGTGGAAGGTGTGGGAGCAGAAGCGGGAACTCGAGCGCCGGCACGACCTCGGGCGGGGCGGGAGCCCGACCTGGTTCTCGCTCGGGCCGGTCAACTTCTCCGGCCGCATCCTCGACATCGAGTTCGATGCCACGAACACGGCCAACGTCTACGTCGGCACCGCGAGCGGCGGACTCTGGAAGAGCACGGACGCAGGCTCGAGCTGGCTCCCCATCTCGGACGAGATCCCGTCGATCGCGATCGGCGCCGTGTGCGTACTCCCGTGGGCGCCGAACACGATCCTGATCGGCACGGGGGAGGGCGCGAACGGTGACGTTTCCGGCGTGGGCATCCTGAAGTCGACCGACGGCGGGGCGACGTGGGGCACGACGGACCGCACCCAGTCGATCCAGTCGCTGAACGGCTTCCACGCGATGGTCGCGAATCCGACCACCCACACGATCCTCGCCGGCGACAAGCAGGGCCTGTGGCGTTCCACGGACGACGGCGACACCTGGCTCGAGGTCACGTCGAACGGGGACTACTTCGACGTGGTGTACAAGCCGGGCGACCCGAACACGGCCTACTGCGTGAAGGGTGAGTCGAGCGGCGGCAACAACGTCAAGATCTCCACGGACGACGGACTCACGTGGACGAAGGCGGGCGTCGGTCAGCCGCCGAGCTTCGTGATCGGCAAGTCGAAGATCGCGGTGTCCCCGGATCAGCCGGAGTGGATCTACGCGCTCTTCTCCGAGAACAGCCAGAGCGGGAACACCACCGGTGTGTACCTCTCCACGGACGGCGGCGCGAACTGGACCGCCCAGAACACGACGACGAACATCGCCGGCGGCCAGGGCTGGTACAACCTGAGCCTCGCGGCCGATCCCAACGATGCCACGCGGGTCATCGCGGGGGGCGTCCAGCTCTTCCGTTCGCAGAACTCCGGCGTGAGTTTCTCGGTGACGGTCAACGGGAACATCGTCCACGTCGATCATCACGCGATCGCGTACGAACCGGACGATCCGGACGCGGTCTGGGTCGGTTCGGACGGCGGGGTGTGGCGTTCGCACGCCGACGGCAACTCCAACACGTGGAGCATCCGGAGCACCGGCATCGTGTCGTATCAGTTCTACGACATCTGCGTGAACAACGAGCCGTCGACCTACTACATCATGGGCGGGACCCAGGACCAGGGGACCGACAAGTGGTCCGGCACCACGTTCTGGAGCGAGGGGCTCGGTGGCGACGGAATGGTGTGCCACATCAATCCGGTGAACGGGAACACGGTCTTCGCCGAGACTCAGTTCGGAGGATTGAGCAAGAACACCAACTCCGGTGGCGCCGGCGGCTGGGCGTCGATCGTGAACGGGTTCACGGGGACGAAGGCGTGGGTCACTCCCTGGGCGGAAGACCAGCTTCAGGGGAGTCACCTCTACGCGGCCTCCAGCGCCGGGATCTTCGAGACGGAGAACGGCGGAACGAACTGGGTGAACGTCTCGTCGAACCCCGCGAACTGGATCGACTTCTCCGATTTCGACTCGAACACCACCTGGACGGTCGGCGCGTTCGTGACGTACACGACCGATCATGGCGTGACCTGGACGCAGTGTGCTCCCTGCGGGTTCTCGGTCGGTGGCGCGACGAAGATCCTCGCGCACCCCACGGACCTCGCGTCCGCGCTCGTGACCTTCTCCGGGTACGGCGCGTTCGCCCACGTGGCGCTCACGACCGACTTCGGAGCCACCTGGTCCGACGTGACGGGCGACTTCCCGTCGCAGCCGGTCAACGCGATCGCGGTCGATCCCGAGTTCCCGGACGACTGGTACATCGGGACGGACGTCGGCATCTGGAAGTCCTCGAACGGCGGCGTGAACTGGCTGCCCTGGGACAACGGCTTCCCGAACGTCGTGGTCTCGGATCTCGAGATCCGCAAGGCGGATCGCAAGCTCGTGGCCGGCACGTACGGTCGCGGAGCGTGGGAGATGGACCTGCCGCCGACCGGGGCGAGCGACGTCGCCATCGGGATCGGCGGGGGGCCCGCGAGCCTGATGCTCGATTCCCCGCGCCCGAACCCGGTGCGCGGCGGCACGCTGCTTCGCTGGGCATCCAAGGTTCACGGCTCGGCGTCGCTCGAGATCTACGACGTTTCCGGCCGTCTCGTCTCGAGCCTCGCGGAGATCGCGGAAGGCGACGGGATCGTGCGCGAGACGCCGTGGCTCACCGACGACGTGACCTCCGGCGTTTACTTCGCGGTCGTGCGCACCGCGAGCGAGCGGATCTCCCGCAAGATGGTCGTGGCGAAATAGTCGCTTCCATCGCGAAGGTCCACGAAGCCCCGGGTCGCTCGCCGACCCGGGGCTTCTCTGCTATCGTGCGGCCGCGATGAGACTCTTCCTGACCGGGGCCACCGGTTTCGTGGGGCGGGCATTTCTTCG
>JAGQIB010000377.1 GCA_020431545.1 Gemmatimonadota bacterium | reverse complement strand
ACGCAAACGGGCGAACCGCGGAGGCGAAACGTGACGAACGGGTTGTTGGCGGGCAAGAAGGGACTCGTGGTCGGCGTCGCGAACGAGCGGTCCATCGCGTGGGGCATCGCGCGCCAGGCGGCGGCCGCGGGCGCCGAGCTCGCGTTCACCTACCAGGGCGACGCGCTGCTGAAACGGGTCCGGCCGCTCGCCGAGGAGGCGGGATCGCGCGTCCTCGTGGAGATGGACGTGACGAACGAGGAGCAGGTCGATCGCGCGTTCGACGAGGTCCGCTCCTCGCTCGGCAAGCTCGACTTCCTGGTGCACTCCGTCGCGTTCGCGGATCGCGAGGATCTCGCGGGGCGCACGATCGACACGTCGCGCGCCGGGTTCCTCAAGGCGATGGAGATCAGCGTGTACTCGTTCCTCGCACTCGCGCGCCGCGCCGAGCCGCTGATGACCGACGGCGGGAGCCTGCTCACGCTCACGTACTACGGCTCCGTGAAGGCGATGCCGAACTACAATGTCATGGGCATCGCGAAGGCGGGCCTCGAGGCTTCCGTCCGCTACGCGTCGCTCGATCTCGGCCCGGCGAAGATCCGCGTCAACGCGATCTCCGCCGGCCCGATCAAGACCCTCGCGGCCTCCGGCGTGTCCGGCCTGCGCGGCATGCTGGCCGACGCCGCCGAGCGCGCGCCGCTCAAGCGCAACGTCGACATCGACGACGTGGGCTCGGCCGCGCTGTACTTCCTCTCGGACCTTTCGCGCGGCGTCACCGGCGAGGTCCACTACGTGGACGCGGGGTTCAACGTCACCGCGATGTAGCTCGGAGGACCGTTCCGCCCCCCCGCTCCCGCGACGCGGAGACCGGCGGCAAGACGACTACTTGAGTTCGCCGTCCAGGAAGCGACGCAGCTGGCGTGCGTGCCGGCCGGGATGGCACGTCGCGTGCTCCATCATCTGCTCGCCGTCGTACACCTGTCCCCAGCGCGACGTGAACGTGCCCTCCAGCGCCGCATCCGGCACGCCGTCCAGCGCCTCACGCGCGAAGCGTCCCACGTCGAGCAGGGCTGCCACGAACGTCTCCGGATCGTCGAGACCCTCGGGATCGCGGAAGCGACGCTCCGGCAGCGGCCGCCCGGCCAGCTCGGTCACGTACTCCACATGGCCGTACCCGGCCCGGACGACGTGTCCGAGGATGTTGCGCACGCTGCCCTCGTCGCCGGGAACGGGCGTGTCGTAAAGATCGGACGGGAGTTCGCGCACGAACTCGGAAAACTCGAGGAAGGCTCGCTCGAGCTCGTCGACGAGGGCTCGCCGGGCTGCATCGGACATGGCATCCTCCTGCTCCCCGCCAAGGGGGCCTTCGGGAAGAGGGAGTCCATGATGGCGCAAGCGGATCCTCTGGTCGAGCGGATCGTGGCGTGCGAAACGTGCGAGCGGCTCCGTTCGCACTGCCGGGAGATCGCCCGCGTGAAACGTCGCGCGTACCGGGAAGAAGAGTACTGGGGTCGGCCCGTGCCTCCGTTCGGGCCGCGCTCGCCGCGGCTCCTGGTGGTGGGACTCGCGCCGGGCGCCCACGGCGCGAACCGCACCGGACGCGTGTTCACCGGCGACTCGTCCGGCGACTGGCTGTACCGTGCGCTCCACGCCCACGGGTTCGCGAACCGCGCCGAGTCGGTGCGCGCCGGCGACGGGCTCGCCCTCCGCGACGCGACGGTCACCTGCGCCGTGCGCTGCGCGCCGCCGGGCAACCGCCCGCGGCCCTCGGAACGCGACGCGTGCCTCCCGTACCTCGTGGAGGAGATCCGCCGCGCCCGACGCCTGCGAGTCGTGCTGGCGCTCGGGCGCTTCGCGTTCGACGCCTTCCTCCGCGCCTGGCCGGCCGCGGGGCGAGTGTCGTGGGAGGAGCGCCCCGCGTTCGCGCACGGCGCCGAGACCCGCGCCGGAGACGGGCGCGTGACGCTGCTGGCCAGCTACCATCCGAGCCGTCAGAATACGCAGACCGGTCGTCTCACCGAGGCGATGTTCGACGCTCCCTTCGCCCGCGCCCGAGCGCTTCTCGAGGATTCCTGATGGACGTGCCGACCTCCTTCCAGCCGAAGCGCTTCTACCGCGAGCTCGATCGCCTGCTCGGCGAGGTCGAGGGCGGCGGGCTCTACGCCGAGTGGTTCCCCTGGATCGTGAGCGAGATCGTGGAACGCTTCGGCAGTCCGCTCGGAATCGAGAGCGGCCGCCTGTACGTGGAGGACGAGGGCGAGTTCATCCCGCGGGCCTCCGCGGACGGCGGCGCCGAATCACTCGTCCGCGGCGACGCCGCGCTCGAGCGCGTGCTGCACCACGGGAGGTACCTGTTCGACGAGTTGACCGCGAGCGCGGCGGCCGTCGGCGAGCTCGGCGCCCCCGATACCGCGGGCCTGCTGATCGACGGGGAGCCCCGGCGCGTGCTCGCGTTTCGGCTCCGTCGCGGCTGGCTCCGCGACGACGTGGACTTCGCGCTCAACACGCTGCGCAACGCGATCCATTACCGCATCAAGTTCCAGGACATGCAGATCGACCTGGAGCAGGCCGCGGAGATCCAGCGAAGTCTGTTGCCGGCCGCCGTGCCCGAGCTTCCGGGGTACACGATCGCCGCGTCGTCGATTGCCGCCACCGCGGTGGGCGGCGATTTCTACGACTTCGTCAGCGGCGACGACGAGACCTCGGTCGTCGCGGTGGGCGACGTGAGCGGGCACGGTCTCGCCGCCGCGCTCCTGGCCCGCGACGTCGTCACGGGGCTCCGCATGGGCTCCGAGCGGGCGCTCAAGATCACGGAGCTCGTGAACCGCCTCAATCGCGTGATCGCGCGGAGCATGCTGTCCACCCGGTTCGTCTCCCTGTTTCTGGCCGAGCTCGAGGTGAACGGAAACGTGTTCTACGTGAACGCGGGGCACCCCGCTCCCTGGCTGTTCGGCGAGCGCGGACTCCGTCGCCTGAATCGCGGGGGCACGATCCTCGGACCGCTCGCGTCGTCGTCCTACCGGCGAGGTTTCGCGCACATCGATCGCGGGGACTCGCTCGTGATCGTGACCGACGGCGTGCTCGAGCGCGCGAACCCGCACGGCGACCTGTTCGGCGAGGAACGCTTCGAGGAGGTCCTCGCGCCGCTCGCGGGACGCCCGGCCCCGGAGATCCTGGACAAGCTGTTCGCGGCCGCGCTGGAGTACGGCGAGCGCCGACCCTGGGCCGACGACACGACCGCGGTCGTGATCACGCGATCGCTGTAGCGGGGCGCGCGCTCAGGCGCCCTTCGCCCGCTGCCTCTGCAGGACGGCGCCGGCCACGAGCGGCCACGCGATCGTCGCGTCGGAGTAGACCTCGGCGAAGCGTCCCCCCTCGGCCCGCGGCACGAACTTGCCCCACGACACGCCTTCCGAGTACGTGCAGCCGGAGAGACCGCCCCAGTGCACGGGCTCGGGGCAGATGCGCACGCCGTACGTGAACCGTACGAGCGCGCCCGTGCCGGGAATGCGCTTGTCCAGCACTTCCCAGAACGGCCCGACCTGCTGCGCCCAGTTCCGCGGCACGCCGCCGCCGATCGTGAAGATCCCGAGCTTCGGCTTGCTGCGACACAGGTCCGCGTAGTGCGTGAGATCGAGGAACGGATCGAACGGGAGGCGCTCCTTCCCCACCGCGATCCGGCGCCGGTTCGAGACCTCGAAGTCGATGCCGAGCTCCGAGTCGGTGAACGCCGGAACGTACACGGGGATCTCGCGGCGACGCGCCGCGGGCAGGATCCCGCGGGAGAGGTCCTGACGGAGGAGAACGTCGCCGAGGAGCTCGTGAATCCGGCGACTGCACATCGTCTCCTGGTCCACGTCGCGCTGGGCGGCGGCCAGGATCTTCTCCACGTCGTCGAGATTGGACTCGAGCTCGAGCGTGTCGTAGACGCGGTTGTAGCCCTTCTCGTAGAGCTCCGTGTCGCTCATCTTCGGGTCGTACTTGTAGTGACTGAACCCCGCGGCCTGCACGAAGCCGTGCGCCATGAGCGCGCCCGTGGAGACGATCGCGTCCAGCATCCCGGCGTCGATCATGTCCACGAGCAGGTGACCCATCATCGCCACCGTCATCGCGCCGGAGAACGTGCCGATCACGAGGCAGTCCTCGTCCTCGACCATGGCCTGCAGCACTTCCGCGGCCTCGCCGACGGAGCGCCCGCCGAAGGAGGTGGTCTTCATCTCGCGGACGAGATCGTCGACGGTCGCCGCCTGCCCGATCTCGAGCGGCCGCACGGGCTCCAGGCCGTCCTCGCGGCCGTCGTGGAGCGCCCTCATGTCTCCGGGTCGCTGGTTCATGCGCGCCTCCTCCCTGCGAAGCGGTCGACCCTAACACGGGCCGAGCGCCGCCGGAAGGACCGCGGCCCCGCCGGAGGAGCGACTAGTCGGTCGTCGCGGACGCGAGCTCCGCGTGCAGACGCGCCCGACGCGCCTCGATCCGGCCCGCGGCGTCGCCGCTCGGGTCCACCGCCTCCAGGATCTCGAGCGCCTCGCGGGGACGCCCCGCGAGCTCGGCCGCGAGCGCCCAGGCCAGGCGCGCCTCGCGTCGCACGTCTCCCGGCGGCGCGAGGGACGCGGCCCGCTCGAGGGACTCGGCCGCCTCGTCCGCCCGCCCGCGGTGAAGGAGCAGTGTCCCGTAGTTCAGCAGCGCGACCGGAGCGGGAGGACTCGACGCCCGCGTCGCCTGACGCAGCGACTGCTCCGCCTCGCCGAGCAGCCCGAGCTGACGTTGCGCGAGGCCGAGATTGTTCAGGGTCCACCACGACGAGGGGCGCACGCGCTGCGATGCCCGCGCCAGCGCGACCGCGCCCGTCAGGTCCCCGCCGACCAGGCGTTCCCGCGCGCGACGGGCCCGCGACGCCGCGAGCTCGATCGTCGGTCCGTCCTCGCCGGCATCGACGGCCGCTTCCGCGATCGAGTCGTAGCGCTCCAGCGA
>JAGQIB010000376.1 GCA_020431545.1 Gemmatimonadota bacterium | reverse complement strand
TTGCCGAAGCAGCAGACGCTGCGCGCGTCGATCGACTGGAGCTACGAGCTGCTGACCGAGGAGGAACGTCGCCTGTTCCGCGCGCTTTCCGTGTTCGCGGGCGGATGGACCCTCGATGCGGCGGAACGGGTGGGCGCGACGGAGGGCGCCGCGGACTGGCGCATCCTCGATCGGCACTGCCACCTCGTGGAGAAGTCACTCGTCGAGCGGGTGACGGAGGCGAGCGGCCCCGGGGAGCGCTCGCGCTACCGCATGCTCGAGATCATGCGGCAGTACGCGGCGGCTCGACTCTGCGAGCGGGGCGAGGAGAAGGCTGTCCGGGCGCGCCATCTCGCGCACTTTCTCTCCCTGGCGGAAGCCGCCGAGCCCCACCTGCGCGACGCCGCGCAAACGGAGTGGATCGGTCGGCTCGATCGCGAGCGCGACAACCTGCAGGTCGCGTTTCAGACCGCGGACCACGACGACGATCCCGAGCTCGGCCTGCGACTCGCGGGCGCGCTCGGCCGCTACTGGCTCGTGCGCGGGCGATGGGACGAAGGCCGCGGCTACTGCCGGCGCGTGCTCGATCGCACCCCGGAGCACCCGGGCTCGGCCGCGCAAGGGCGCACGCTGAACGCGTCCGGCAATCTCGCGTTCCACCAGGGACACTACGAGCAGGCGCGGCGGGATCATCTCGCCGCCCTCGCGATTCGCCGCGCGATCGGCGACGCGACGGGCGAGGCGAACTCGCTGAACAACCTGGGCGAGATCGCCCGCATCCAGGGCGATCACGATCTCGCGCGCAGCTCGTACGAGGCGGCCCGCGAGATCCAGGAACGCGTCCGGGATCAGTGGGGGCTCGCCGTGTCGCTGAACAACCTCGGCGAGATCGCGCAGGTGCAGGGCGACCTCGACACCGCCGAGGACCTGCACGGGAGAGCGCTCGGCCTGTGGGCGGAGATCCGGGACCGTTGGGGCGCCGCCTGGTCGCTCGGGAACCTCGGCTACGTCGCGGCGCAGCGCGGCGATCTCGAGGAAGCGCGTTCGTACTACGCGCGCAGTCTCGCGAAGAGCCGCGAGATCCGCGACGAGTTCGGGATCGCGCTCTGCCAGCACGCGCTGGGCGACGTGGCCGCGCGGCAGGGCGATCCCGATCGGGCGCTCGCGCACCACACGGAGAGTCTCGCGCTGCGGCGACGTCTCGGCGATCGGAAGGGAATCGCGGAATCGCTGGAAGCGCTCGCCCTGCTGCCGGGAGCTTCGCCGGAACTCGCGGTGCGGATCCTCGGCGCCGCGGAGTCGATCCGCGAGACGATTCACGCCCCGGCCCCGGAGCCCCGGCGCACGGACCTTCGCGCGCTCGCCGAGCGCCTGCGCGCCGAGCTCGGCGACGCGAAGTTCCGTTCCACGTGGGAGGCCGGGCGGGACCTCGCGGCGAACGAGGCGGCCGCGGCCGCGCTCGCGCGGAACGAGGTGTCAGCTACTCGTCGATGAGCTTCGGCAGCATCGCGTCGCGCAGCATGCCGAGCTTCTGGGACTCCATGTCGAGGATCGGGCCGGTGTAGGTCTCCTCGGTCTCGTGCATCGTGCGTCGCATGCCGCCGGGCACGTGGTAGACCTGCTCGAGGTCGCGTCGCTCCATGATCGCGACCTCGCCCTCGAACACGCACACGCAGGTCGACGTCGGCGTGCAGATGACGGCGAGCGTCGTGCCGGTCACGTCGACCATGGCGACCGGCGAGTCCACGTGCAGGCGCGCGCCCGCGAATCTCGGGCCGGTCACGATGCGAACCTCGCCGTCCTCGATCGTGCACGTGGACGAACGATTCCACCAGCGGGCCGGCGGATCCGGCAGCAGCAGCCCGGTGCCGGGAGTGATCTGCATCACCAGCGTTCCCGCGCTCGCGAGATCGAACGGCTCCTCGCCCTCGACCTGCACGTGCACGCCGCCGCGCAGCACGTCCGGCAGCGCCGGGTCGCTCGCCGCGTAGACCTGGTCGCCCACGCGCAGCCGCGCCACGCTCGTGGGATCGAGCGCGTGCCACGCCGGTCCGCGGTTCAGCACCACGAACAGGCCGGCGAGCACGGCCGCGAGCGCCAGCGGGAACGCGACCCGCACCGCGAACGGGATCACCTTCCCGTCGCCGTCGGCGGCCGGCGCCTCGCTCGACGTCTCGGGAATCTCCCCGGCCACGAACTGCGCGCGCAGGCGGGCACGGAAGTCCTCGCGCGCCGGCACGTCCGGCAGCGCGGAGATCTCCGTGACCAGGCGCTGCTCGCGCGGGCCGAGAGGTTCGTTCGTGTCGCTCATGGTGCTTCCCCGAGAATGTCGCCGAGCGCCTGGAGCGCCCGCGAGTACCGCTTTCGGATGGCCGGATAGGTCGCGCCCAGCGCCTCCGCGATCTCCTGGTGCGAGAGCCCCTTCCAGTCGTGCAGCAGGACCACCTCGCGCAACGTGTCCGGGAGCTCCGTGATCGCCCGCTGGACCGCGGCCGCGCGCTCGGCGCCGAGCAGGTCGCGCTCCGGCGAGTCGCCGGACACGGGGTGGTTCTTCTCCCAGTCCGCGAGATCCGCCAGCGGCACCGTGCGTTCGCCCGCCTTGTGGTGACGGCCCCGCCACACCTCGCGGCAGGCGTTGCACGTGATCGCCGTCAGCCAGGGCCAGGGATCCCGCGAGGAATCGAGTCGATCCAGTGCCCGGTGCACCTTGAGGAAGACCTCCTGCGTCACGTCCTCCGCCGCCGTGGGATTGCCGAGCATGCGCGCGGCGAGCCCGTGAATGGCGTCGATGTACCGGTCGAAGAACCGGCCGAGGGCCTCCGGATCGCGCGCCCGCACCTTCTCCAGCTCCTCCCGCGGGGGCGCCTCCACCCGGATGCGGCCCGACGGCCCGGTCGCCGGCCCCCCGCTCCCTCCGGATATGCCGGGCGCGAGGAAATGTGTCCGAAACACCGGCCGCAAAGGAGACTCCGGGAGAGAGGAGGCGCCGGGGCAGACGCGGCGGCGAGTATAGGCCAAGAACGGCGAAGTCGGGGGGAGGTCCTCCCCGCGGTCATTCCCGCGGGGGGAGTCGATGAATCAGCGTGGTCGGTCGGGCGCCGCCCGGGAAGCACGGCGGCGATCCAGGAGCGCCTTGGC
>JAGQIB010000375.1 GCA_020431545.1 Gemmatimonadota bacterium | reverse complement strand
CGTCGCCGAGGCTACCCGACTGCGTTGCGGTCGCGGCCTGCGACACTCCATGGCTGTAGCTCGAGCACTCGATCATCTGCTCGAAGCCCTTCGCCGTGGATTCTCCCGGCACTTCCGCGATCTTCAAGAAGATCGACATTCCGCTACTCCTTGTGACTCATGTGACGGTGGAACTACTTGGCGGCCGCCGGCAAATCCGCGACCAGACGAAGGGAGACGTTGAGCTCTTCCAGCTGGAAGTGGGGCTTCAGGTACGCCACGGCCTTGTAGCAGCCGGGGCGCGCCTTGTCGTCGGTGACGTCGATGCGCGCTTCCCGGAGCGGACGCTTCGCCTTCGCTTCCTGCGAGGCTTCGTCCTGCGCGAGCACGTAGTTCCCGATCCAGTTGTTCAGGAACTTCGCGCACTCCGAGCGCGACTGGAACGAACCGACCTTGTCCCGACAGATGGCCTTCATGTAGTGAGCGATGCGCGACGTGGCCATCAGGTACTGCGTCTGCGTCGACAGCTTCGCGTTCGCCGTCGCCGCGGGGTCGTCGTACTTCTTGGGGCGCTGCACGGAGTTCGCGCCGAAGAACGCCGCGTAATCCGTGTTCTTGCAGTGGATCAGCGGGATGAACCCGAGGTCCGAGAGTTCCTTCTCGCGCGTGTCCGGAATGAGCACCTCGGTCGGACACTTCGAGCCCACGTCGCCTTCCCGCGACTTGAACGTGTGCACGGGCAGGCCGCTCACGAGACCGCCGCCCTCCGGTCCGCGAATCGCCACGCACCAGTGGTGCTTGGAGAACGCATCCGTGAGGCGCTCCGCGAACGCGTAGGCCGCATTCGACCACAGGTAGCGATCGTGGTCCGTTCCATCCACCGCCTCGTGGAAGTCGAACTCGTCGCAGGGATTGTCCTTCCCGTACGGAAGGCGCGTGAGCGTCCGCGGCAACGTGAGGCTCACGAAGCGCGAGTCCTCGGAATCCCGGAACGACAGCCACTTCGTGTTCTCGGGGTTGCTCTTGTCGAAGATCTTCGCGAGGTCCCGCGGATCCGGCATCTGCGTGTAGCTGTCCAGACCGAACATCTGCGGAGCGGCGGCGGCCACGAACGGCGCGTGCGCCGCGGCCGCGACCTGGCCGATCTGCTCCATCAGCTCCACGTCCTGGGGACCCTTGTCGAACGTGAAGTCGCCGATCAGGGCGCCGTACGGATCACCGCCGTAGAGACCGAACTCGTACTCGTAGATTTTCTTCCAGAGCGCGCTCTCGGTGAACTCGGACGCCGCCTGGAAGTCTCGCAGGAGATCCTTCTTGGAGGCGCCGAGCACCCGGATCTTCATGCTCTCGCCCGTCTCGGAGTTCATCACGAGATGGTTCAGGCCACGCCAGGAGCCTTCCAGCGCCTGGAACTCCGGATGGTGCATGATTTCGTTGAGCTGGGCCGACAGGAGCTCGTCGATCGCCGCGATCCGCGCGTTGATCGTCTTCGTCACGCCCTTCTGGACCTTCATGCCCGGGTCCATGAGCTGACCGACCAGCGTCCGGATCAGGTCCTTGCCCTGCTCCTTCGCCGCGTCGTCGCGCGGCTTGATGCCGGTGGAGATCAGATCGTCGAGGATCGCGCCGCCTTCCTGCTCCAGCACCTGATCGAGCGGGGTGACCGCCTGCTTCTTCCCGGCCATGGCTAGCTCTCCTCCCCGGTCGGAGCGGACTCGCCGCCACCGTCGCCCTCGGGCGCGGCGTCACCGCCGGCCTCCTCTCCCATGCCCAGAGTGCCCTTGAGCTTCTCGCGCACCGCGGAGTCCGCGAGGATCGCGTTGAGATACTCCTCCAGACGGTCGTTGCCTTCCGTCTTGGAGAGCAGGGCCTTCAGCTGTCTCCGGATCTCCATGAGGTCCTTCAGCGGTTCCACCTGGTTCGCGACGTTCTCGGGCCGGAAGTCCGCGAGCTTCTTGAAGTTCAGCTCCACCGAGAGCTCCGAGCCGTCGTCCTGCAGCTTGTTGTCGACCTTGTATGCGAGACGCGGCTTCATGCTGCGCAAGATGTCGTCGAAGTTGTCGCGGTCGATGTCGACGAACTTGCGATCCTTCAGCTTCGCCGGCGGGTCCTTGGGGTTGCCCGCCAGGTCCGCCATCACGCCGACCACGAAGGGCAGTTCCTTCATGACCTGCGCGCCGTTGAGCTCGACCTCGTACGAGATGTGGACGCGCGGGGGTCGAACCCGTTCTTTCTTCTTGTGGACGCTCTCGCCTGCCATGTGGTCCCTCCGGGCGTACGGCACCGATCCGGGCCGCGTGGTGACGATTCCCTGGCTCCAGTTTCCCGGCCGCCGGGAATCTCCCTCTCAACTTCCTGTTTCCCGGTTTCCCGGGCGGCCCCGAGCCGTCGCCGCGCGCCCCGCGCAGGGGCAACACCCGAAACGGCGGCGGAGACCTACTTCTCTTCGCGGATCCCCAGTGTCTCGAGAACCGCCGAGTACGCGGGAACGTTCCCCTTCAGCACATCCTTGATCACGGCCTGGAACGGCATCTGCCCCCAGGCGATCGCGCGCTCGACGAGATAGCTCACCGGGCTGTGGGGCTCCGTTCGCCGCAGATAGTCCGCGATCTCCCGCAGACGTCGATAGGCTTCGTCGCGGCTGCCGATCGGTCCCGCCGGACCACCGGCCGCCGGAGC
>JAGQIB010000374.1:845-8846 GCA_020431545.1 Gemmatimonadota bacterium | reverse complement strand
TCTTCTCCTCCGCGGCGGCGTCCGGTTCGAAGTAGGCCCGCACGAAACCGCCGTCCTTGTCCAGGATCGCCTTCAGCTCGTCGTACGTCGACGCCGTGCGCGTGTTCGCCTCGCGGAACTCTCGAGCCCGCGCGAGCAGCGCGTCGTGCATCGTATCGAGTCGCCCCCGCAGCCAGGCGGCGGACAGTTCGCCGACGTTGACCGTCTGCTTCTCCCGGTCGAGGCGGCTCTTCAGGACGAGCGTTCCCGCGTCGACGTCGCGCGGGCCGACCTCGAGGCGGAACGGCACGCCACGCTGTTCCCAGTGGAAGTGCTTCTCTCCGGGGCGCGAGTCGCGCCAGTCCACCGCGATCCGCTGGTGCGTGACCGGATCGTGGAAGTAATGTTCGATCTCCTGGCTCGCCGAGCGGCCCTGCGCCGCCTCGACCTCGGCGTCGCCGACGAGCGCGCGCATCGCACGGGTCACGAAGTCGCGGACCTTCGCGCGCTCTTCGTCCGAACGGAAGATCGGCACGATGGCTGCAACCACGGGAGCGACGCGCGGGGGCAGGACCAGTCCCTCGTCGTCGGAGTGCGCCATGATGAGCGCGCCGATCAGGCGCGTGGAGACACCCCAGCTCGTCGTCCAGCAGAAGTGCTGCTGCTGGTCCTTGCCGAGATACTTGATGTCGAACGCCTTCGCGAAGTTCTGACCGAGGTTGTGCGACGTTCCGCACTGCAACGCCTTGCCGTCCTGCATCAGACCTTCGATCGTGTACGTGACGTCGGCGCCGGGGAACTTCTCCCGATCGGTCTTGCGGCCCCGCACGACCGGCACCGCGAGCGCTTCCTCCGCGAAGGACGCGTAGACGTCGAGCATGCGGCGGGTTTCCTCCTCCGCCTCCTCGTACGTCGCGTGGGCCGTGTGCCCCTCCTGCCACAGGAACTCCGCCGTGCGCAGGAACAGTCGTGTGCGCATTTCCCAGCGCATCACGTTCGCCCACTGGTTGATGAGCACGGGAAGATCGCGCCAGCTCTGGATCCAGTCGGAGTACATCGCGCCGATCACGGTCTCGGACGTCGGGCGGATGATCAGCGGCTCCTCGAGCGGACTCGCGGGCCGCAGGTTTCCGTCGTCTCCCTTCTCGAGGCGAGAGTGCGTGACGACCGCACACTCCAGTGCGAACCCCTCGATGTGCTGGGCTTCCCGCGAGAGAAAGCTCTGCGGGATGAGCAGGGGGAAGTACGCGTTCACGTGGCCGGTCGCCTTGAAGCGACGATCGAGATCGCGCTGGATCGCCTCCCAGATCGCGAACCCGTCCGGACGGATCACCATGCAACCGCGCACGGGGCTGTAGTCCGCGAGCTGCGCGGCCTTGATGACGTCGAGGTACCACTGCGCGTAGTCCTCGGCCCGCGCCTTGATGTTCTTGGCCATGTTTCCTCCGAAGAAGCGGCGAGACGCGGGATTCGGCATCGGGCCGGACAGCGGATGCGCCATCGGACGGGCCTCGATGCGAACAAGGGCCGCGATTCGACCACGCCGACCGCGCGCGGTCAACCGGGGGGCTTGCGGATCGGTCTACGGACCCTCGGGTGTCGCCCAGTCCCCGGTCGACGGCGAGGCGGAAGCGCGCAGGCGGCCGCTCTCGGGGTCCTCGACCGCAGCGTGCGCCTCCTGGCGCTTCGGGTGGGACTCCGGGTAGTGGAGCGCGTAGATGCGGTCCGCCTCGCGAAACGCGCGGCGCGCGTCGTCGGGTCGGTTCCGTCCCACCAGCACCCGTCCCAGGCGGAACCACGCGGCAGCCGTCCGCGGATGGTCGTCTCCGAGGACCCGACGGAGGTGAGCGAGCGACTCGCGTGCGAGAGATTCCGCCCGTTCGTCGTGCCCGAGCCCGAGCTCGGCGAGGGACAGCGACCCCAGCGTGTAGCCGAGATAAGGATGGTCGGGAGGGAGATCCTTGCGGTTCGAGGCCAGCACGCGCTCGAACTCGGCCTTCGCCTCCGCGTAGTGGCCCGTCTCCAGCTGCACGACGGCGAGGTTGTGGCGGGCGAGCGACACCGAGGGCGTGTCCTCGCCGTAGATCTGGCGGAACATGTCCACGGACCGCTGCGCGAGCGACTCCGCTTCCGCCCACCGGTGCATTCGCCCCCGGGCCATGGCGAGATGCGTGAGCGCGATCGCGACGTCGGAGTGCGGGCCCGCGTGGACGCGCTCCTGGATCGCGAGGGCCTTTTCGTAGAGCTCCTGACTTTCCGAGTACTCTCCCTCGGCCGAGAGCACGTAGGCGAGACTCATGAGCGACCAGGCGTAGTCGTCGTTCTCCTCCCCGTTCACGGCGAGGAAGACCTCGCTCGCGCGCCGGAAGTTCTCCTCGGCGCCCGCGAGATCGCCGAGGGCCTGGAGATTCACGGCGAGCCCGCCGCGAGCGTCGGCGGTCTCGACGTCACCCGGCCCGAGCGTCGCGTCGAGAATCGAGACGGAGCGCTCGGCGACCTGCTTCGCCCCCTCGTAGTCACCCACGCCGTGGAGCGCGTTCGCGAGAGCGGCGAGCGTGCGGCCCACGTCCGCGTGATCCGGCCCGAGAGACTGCTCGCGGATCCGCAGCGCTTCGCGAAGCACTTCGGCGGCCCGCTCGTTCTGGTCCACCGCGTTGTACGCGGAGCCGAGCACCGTGAGCATCCGACCGAGGACGTCGGGCTCGCCCTGCAGATCCTCTTCCACGCGTTCGGTGCCGCGGTCCAGGAGTTCGCGCACGGTCACGTTCTCCCCGGAAGTCTCGGTGGGGCTCGCCTCCACGAAGAGATTCTCGAGGAGTTCGGAGACCCGACTCGCGGTCTCGGCCTCGCGCTGGGCGCGTCCGGCCTCCTCCCGGGCGAGCTCCTCGGCCGCGAGGGCCCGGTCGCGTTCGCGCGACGCCTCGGCGGAGATTCGCGCCAGCGCGACGGTGAACACCGCGAGGGTGACGAACAGGAGGGACGCCGCGCCGACGGCCAACCGGTGCCGCCGGATGAACTTGCCGGCCCGGTATCCGAACGTGTCCGGGCGCGCGGTGACCGGATGCCCTTCGAGGTGGCGTCGCAGGTCTTCGGCGAAGGCGTCGACCGAGCCGTAGCGACGGTCCGGTTCCTTGCGCAGCGCCTTGAGCACGACGTTGTCGAGGTCTCCCGCGAGCCGACGGGCGAGGCGCTCGGCCCCGGGACCCTCGGGCACCGCGAGGCTCGGCCGACGCGGAAATTCCTCGCGCAGCACCCGGCGGATCTCGAGATAGCGGTGCGTCTCGAAGCGATAGGGAAGCACGCCGGTGAGCAGCTCGAACAGGAGCACGCCGAGCGAGTAGATGTCGGTGCGCGTGTCGACGTTGCCGGACCCGTCCGCCTGCTCCGGACTCATGTACTCCGGCGTACCGATCATGTGGCCTTCCTGGGTGAGGGCCGGCTCGTCGGTGCCGGACTCGCTCGTGGCCTTCGCGATGCCGAAGTCGATGATCTTCGGCTGGGCGCGGCCGTCCGCCTGGGTGACGAGGATGTTCGACGGCTTGAGGTCGCGGTGGATGATGCCGCGTCGATGGGCGTGACTGACCGCGTCGCAGACGAGGCGGAACAGCTCGAGCCGTTCCTCGACCGCCAGGGCTTCGTTCCGGCAGTACTCCGTGATCGGTGCGCCGTCCACGGCCTCCATGACGAAGTACGGTCGCCCGGCGGCGTCGGCGCCCGCGTCGAGCACCCGGGCGATGCCGGGATGCTCCATGCGCGCGAGCGCCCGCCGCTCGGACTCGAACCGCGCGACGACACGGTCCGTGTCCAGGCCGCGACGGATCAGCTTGAGCGCGACCTCACGCCGGATCGGCGTCTCCTGGCGCGCGCGGTAGACCACGCCCATCCCGCCCTCGCCCAGGATGCCCACGATCTGCCAGGGGCCGATGTGCTCGGGGATCGCCGGGGGCACGATGCCCTCCGGAACGCCCGCGAGAACGTCGCCGATGTCGCGCTCGAGCGCGCCGTCCTCCAGGATCGACGGGGATTCGCTGTCGTGTGGGAGGAGGGACTCGATCTCGCGACGGAGGTCGTCGTCCCCGGCGCACTCGCGATCCAGGAAGGTCGCGCGCGCCGCCGGCGGAAGCTCCCGCGCCGCGAGCAGCAACCGCTTCACCCGTTCGTAGCGGTCGGGGTCCATCAGTTCTCGCCGAGCTCCCGCCCGAGCCACATCCGGGCCATCGCCCAGTCGCCGTCCACGGTCCGCTTGGAGACGTCGAGGACGTGCGCGATCTCCGCGATCTTCATGCCCGCGAACACCTTGAGCTCCACTACACGCGCGGCCCGCTCGTCCACGCGCGCGAACTTCTCCAGCGCCTCGTTCAGAGCGAGTACCTCGAACTCGCGTCCCGCCGCTTCGCCGAACGATTCGTCGAGCGTGACGCGTTGCATGCCGCCGCCACGCTTCGCGGCCTGGTGCTTCCGCGCGTGGTCCACGAGGATCTGACGCATGGCCCGGGCCGCGATTCCGAGGAAATGCGCACGGTCCTGCCACTCCACGCGGGTGTCGTCCACGAGCTTCAGGTAGGCCTCGTGGACGAGGGCCGTCGGCTGGAGCGTGTGCCCGGATCGCTCGCGCCGCATGAGGCTCTCCGCCAGGCGGTGGAGCTCGGGGTAGAGGAGACCGAGCAGCTTCTCGGTGACCGCCGGTGCATCCTCGCCGGCGGCCTGCATGGCGCGGAGCGTGCGAGTGAAGTCCTCGGACATGTCGGCCTTTCGGGGGAGATGACCCGCGGCAGGTTAGCACGGATCCGACGGCAGCGAACGCGCGCGGGGACCGACGGCTCCGCCTAGTCGTCGAACAGAGGGCCCCAGGACGGCGCGGCTTCCGGGGATCCGGCGGACTCCCCGGGTGGTTCGAGACATCTCGCGTCGTCGTTCGCCGGTGAGTTCACGTGCCGGCTCACTGCAAACATCTCCATGTCGTTCGCGGCGTAGGGCTCGAGGAGCGGAAGCAGTTCCCGCTCGTCCGCTCGCTCCGGATCGAGCCACGCGTCGCGTCGCGGGGGATCCAGGATCATCGGCATTCGATCGTGGATCGTGGAAAGCAACTCGTTCGGCGGTCCCGTCACGATCGAGCAGGACTCGACGACGCGGCCGTCCGGGGCACGCCAGGAGTCCCAGAGGCCGGCGAACGTGAACGCCTCGCCGGAGCGCAGTCGGATGTGGTGGGGAACCTTCGGCCGGCCCGCTCCGACGTCGCGCCACTCGTAGAACCCGTCGGCGATCACCGCGCACCGGCGAGTCCGAAACGATTCCCGAAACGTCGGCTTCGTGGCGAGTGTCTCGCGCCGCGCGTTGATCGCGCGCGCTCCGGTCGAGAGGTCCTTGGCCCAGCTCGGAACGAGACCCCAGCGAAGCGACGCCATCTCGAGCGGTTCCGATCCGCGCCGACGCAGCACCGGGACCGGCTGGGTGGGAGCGATGTTCCACCGAGGGGCGAGGTCGGCGAAGATCAGGTCCTCGGCGATCTCGAGCGCCCGCGCCAGGTCCTCGCGTTGCGTGATGAGGGAGTACCGTCCGCACATGGCCGCGATCCGCTAGACGGCTTCGTCGATCTTCGCCGCCAGGATGAAGTCGCTCTCGGTGAGCCCGTCGATCTTGTGGGTCCAGATCTTCACGCCGAGGCGCCCCCAGGCGAGGAACAGGTCGGGGTGGTGGCCCTGCTCCTCGGCGATCCGTCCGACGCGGTTCGTCGCGGCGAGTGCCTGCGCGAAGTCCGGGAACTCGAACTCGCGAACGAGGTGGTGGTTCTCCACGACGGTCCACCCGGGCACCTCGGGCAGGTACTCCGCGATCTGCCGGGCGGTGAGCGCGGGGACTCCGCCGCGGCAAGGAACGCAGGTCTTGCGGGCGAGATCCGTCATCGAAGGCCTCCGGGGGTTGGACGCGGGGGATCGTGGTCCCGCGGGGAAGGTCCGCTCCCCGGGACGGCCTGAGCCGCGCCGGCCGAGCGGGACCGGGATCACTCGGAGTCTAGCGACCCCGGACCGGCTCGGACAGGCCTGCTCGGACCGGGGCGGCTCGGGGGAGACCTCGGGGCAGGCCGCCCTGTCCCGCGGCGCCCTCGCGGACGGCGGGAATGCAACCGCCGAGTCGGAACGGGAGACGCTAATTGCACCCCGCAGGGGCAGAATTGGAAGCAATGACGGAAGCGAGCCGGCGGAGCGGCGGGAATCGGTCGGCGGACGTCGATCGACGGGGCCCGGAAGCCGCGATCTTCCGGGAGGGAGGTTAGCCATTTGATTCAAAGGTATTTTTCCGCTAACGTGACCCTCGCCGATCGCAACCAGGCCGATTTACACCCCAGGGGGAACGTATGTCGCAGGTCTCTACTCCACGGACTTACGTTACGGTCATCACGGAAGTTCGGGTTCGGTTGCGCCGGGGTCGAGGAGGCCCCGACATCCTCCGTGGCTTCGCCACGATCACGATCAACGGCTGCTTCGCGATCCACAACATGAAGATCATCTACGGCGAGGAGCGGGGCCTGTTCGTCTCCATGCCCGCCGTTCAGCGGAACGGTCGCTATCAGGACATCGCCCACCCGATCACGCCCGAGTTCCGGGACGAGATGGAGAAGGCGGTGATCGCGGAGTACGAGGCGGAGCTCGCGAGGAACGGCGGCGGCGACTAGGCGCCTCGCGTCACCGGCCCCGCCGCATCCAGGTCCCGCCGACGCAGGCGTGCAGGCTCCATTCCGGAGAGCTCTGGATCGCCGCGGGCACGTCCGCCCGGTCCAGAGCCACGAACCCGAGGCGCTCGAAGAACGCGGCGGCATCCAGGGTCACCAGGTAGGCGACCGGCACGCCGTGCCGATCGAGTTCCTCCAGGACGCGGGTCACGGCTTGCCGACCGGCCCCGCGGCCCCTCCTGTCCGCTCGAACCGCCACCGAGCGAACGAGTGCCATCCCGGCGTGCCGTTCGAAGCCGGCGCACGCGACGACCTCTCCCGCCTCGACCGCGACGAACAGGGTCACCGCCGGGTCTTCCGGTCCCGGACACGGCAGGCCCGCCGCGCGCAGCAACTCCATCGCGTCGACGAGATCGGGCGCGTGGGCGGGACGAAGCTGCAAGCGCGACCTCCCGGGCGGATCGGAGCGGCGGGCCGGGCGCGACGTCGATCGTGCGCCCCGAGGCGACACCGGGCCGTCCCACCCCTATCATGCCCGGGCCACGACGGATAGCGGAGGAGGAGACCGTGAACCCAGAAGACTGCACCATCCGCATCGACGACGAGACCGAGTACGGGCCGGTGCGCGAGCCGTCCGACCTCGACGTTCATGCGCGAACCCTCCAGTGGAGCTTCCGCTATCCGATCGAGGACTCCCGTCTGGTGCTCGAGCGGATGGGACAGGAGAAGATCCGCCTGCTCCGGCTTCGCGGACAGGTCGTCGGCGGGCTGTCGCTGTACTCCGTGGGGCAGTGGTTCGGCGGGCGCCGGGTCCCGATGGCGGGCGTCGGCGTCGTGGGGATCGCTCCCGAGGCGCGGGGCCACGGCGTGGCGACGCGCATGATGGACGCGTGCGTCCTCGACGCGCGCGCGAGCGGCCACCCGATCTCCGTGCTCTACCCCGCGAAGCAATCGCTCTACCGGCGCAGCGGTTGGGAGCTCGGGGGCTCGCTCTGGAACCACACCGTACCGATCGCCGCGCTGCCGGGGGGCGACCGGGATCTCGACGTGCGCGAATGCCGGCCGGAAGACGAGCGCGCGGTGCGGGCACTGCACGCGAAGATCGCCTGCCGCCGGCCGGGCGAGGTCGATCGCGACGACTGGTTCTGGGAGCGGGTGATGCGAAATCCACGCTTCCACGTCCGGGGCTTCGTCGTCGAGGCGAGCGACGGGCTCGAGGGCTACGTCTTCCTGCACGAGGCGGAGACCGAGGAGACATACGGCTACGACCTCGCCTGTACGGACCTCGTCGCCGCGAACGCGCGAGCGGCGCGCCGCCTGTTCCGCTTCGTGGCGGATCACGGATCGCTCGG
>JAGQIB010000374.1:0-786 GCA_020431545.1 Gemmatimonadota bacterium | reverse complement strand
CAGTTCCAGTGGATGCTCCGGATCGTCGACGTCGCGGGTGCGCTCGAGGCCCGGGGCTATCCGCCCGACGTGGACGTCGAGGTGGAGCTCGACATCGAGGACGATCTCGTGAGCGAGAATCGGGGACGCTTCACGCTCGGAGTGCGCGATGGTCGCGCGGTCGTGAGCGCCGGCGGCGCCGGACGCGCGGTTCTCCATGTGCGCGCGCTCGCCTCGTTGTACACGGGCTGGCTCCGGCCGCGAGACGCGGTCGCGTACGGCTGGCTCCGGGCGGACGACGCGACGGTCGATGCGCTCGAACGTGTGTTCGCCGGCCCGACCGCCTGGATGTCGGACATGTTCTGACGGGCGCTCCTAGCGATCCTTGCCGGGAGAATAGTAGAACGACAAACCGCGGACGTTCTCGTCGATCGCGATGCGGTGATGCATCGGCGGGAACGCGCGCTGCCGGCAGTCCATGCGCTCGCACATGCGGCAGCTCACGCCCACCGGGATGGCCGCCTTCGCCGCGAGGTCGGTCCCGTCGGCGTACACGATCTCGTTCGCCCGCCTCGCTTCGCAGCCGAGCTCGATCGCGAATCGGCTCTGTCGCACGTGGTGTCCGCCGCCCGCCTTCCGCACCGTGCGGGCGAGCGAGAACCAGCGGGATCCGTCCGGCATCTCCGACAGCTGCGTGCGGATGAAGCCCGGCGTGAGGAACGCCGCGTGCACGCTCCACAGCGGGCACGCGCCGCTGTAGCGGGCGAACGGGAACCCGGAAGCCGAGAAGCGCTTCGAGATGTTGCC
>JAGQIB010000373.1 GCA_020431545.1 Gemmatimonadota bacterium | reverse complement strand
TCAGCTCGATGTTGTTCAGTCCGGCGAGACGAGAGCCGCCGAACTCCACGGCGGCGAGCCGACTCGACGTGTTCACGATCGGGTTTCCGAGCGTCTTCCAGACGGCGCCGCCCCAGCCGGCCGCGAATGCCCGCTCGATCTGTGCCCCCGTGTTCGTGGGCGGACCGGAGGCGAGCCAGAACGGGTTCGGGCTCTCGATGCCCGCGAAGCGAACGGAAAGATCGGCCATCAGGATTCCCCCCGCAGCATCGAGTCGATGGCGTCCGCCGCCGCCTGACCCTCGGCCACCGCGTTGACGACCTCTTTGCCGCCGTTGCGGGCGTCGCCTCCCGCGAACACGCGCGGGTTGCCCGTCCGACCGGTGACCGGGTCCGCCACGATCCGCCCGCGCGCGTCGAGCTCCACGCCCGGGAAACGTCGCACGAGCTCGACGAGGCGGGCCTGGCCGATCGCGAGGACCACGAGGTCCATCGGGATCGTCGCGATCTCGCGCGATGTCGGCTTTCCGTCGCCGTCCGTGTGGACGAGCCGCACCGCGGAGGCGGAGCCGCCCCGGCGAAGCACCTCCGCCACCGCGGTGCGATCCAGCACCACCGCGCCCTCCTGCTTGGCGGCCCACAGCTCGTGATCGTAGGCCTTCATCTCGCGCTCGGACCGCCGGTAGGCGAACTGCACGGAGGGCACCCCGAGTCCGCGCAGCGCGCGGGCGGCGTCCACAGCGGTGTTGCCGCCTCCAACGATGAGCGCCCGCTCGACGTTCTCCAGTGAGCCGCCTTCGCCGTTCTTCATTCGCTCGATCCACTCGACCGCGCCCACGACTCCGGGGCCTTCCTCGCCGGGAATGCCGAGCCGGGAGTCCGGACCGAGGCCCGGTCCGAGGAACACCGCCTCGTGGGTCGCGAGCAGCTCGTCCACCGTGACGTCCTCGCCGATCGTCACGCCGGTGCGGATCGTGACGCCGAGCGAGCGTACGAAGTCGACTTCGCGGAGCGCGTCCTCGGTACGGAACTTGTAGGGCGCCACTCCGGTCGTGGCGAGACCGCCGGGAAGGCCTCGCTTCTCGTACAGCACCGCGGAGTGGCCGTGCAGCGCAAGTCGACCCGCGCACGCGAGGGACGCCGGGCCGGCTCCCACGAGTCCGACCGACTTGCCGCTCGGGGCGGCCTGCGGCAGCAACCCGGGGGTCGCTCCTTCGTCCAGCGCGTATCGCTGGAGGCGCCCGATCGCGATGGCCGGCCGGTCCTCCCGCACCCAGACGCACGCACCCTCGCACAGAACTTCCACCGGGCACACGCGCGCGCACGTGGCGCCGAGCACGTTCGCCTCGAGGATCGTGCGGGCGGCGCCGCGAACGTGACCGCTCGCGATGCGCTTGATGAACGTCGGCACGTCGATGCGGGTGGGACACGCGGTGATGCAGGGCGCGTCCGCGCAGTAGAGACACCGTTCCGCCTCCCGTCGCGCGGCGCCCGGCGCGAGCGGCGGGTTCTTCTCCTGAAAACGCCGCTCGAGCCGGTCGGACGGCACGGCGTACGGACCGCTCAAGCTAGGCCTCCATCGCCTCGAACGACTCGCGGAAGATCGTGAGCGCCTCGTCGATCTGGTCCTCGCTCACGGTGAGCGGGGGAGAGATGCGGATCGCGTTGCCCGCGAGGCCGCCCTTGCCGATCAGGAGGCCGCGCTTCCTGGTCTCCTCGAACAACCGGGCGGTGGCCGGGCCGTTCGGCGTGCGGTCGCCCGCGGTTTCGTCTTTCACGAGCTCGATCGCCTGCATGAGGCCGAGCCCGCGCACGTCGCCGATGGTGCGCGGGTGGCGACGTTGCAGTTCCTCGAGACCTGCCCGCAAACGCGCGCCCGTGCGTTCCACACGGGCCGGCAGGTTCTCCTCTTCCATGATGCGCAGCGTCTCGTTCGCCGCCGCGCACGACACGGGGTTGCCTCCGAAGGTCGAGATCGTGAGCTTCTGGAACGCGTCGGCGATCTCGGGAGTGGCGATGCAGGCGGCGAGCGGCATCCCGTTCGCGAT
>JAGQIB010000372.1 GCA_020431545.1 Gemmatimonadota bacterium | reverse complement strand
CATCATCGGTATTCTCGCCGCGATCGCGATTCCGAACTTCATGGGCATGACCAACCGCGCCAAGGTGGCGCAGGTCAAGTCCACGATGCACACCGTGCAGGTGACGGTCGAAGACTTCGCCACCCGCAACAACGGCGTGTATCCGACCGACGGCCTCACCACGACGGCGGACGGCGCTCTGACCTTCGCGGCGCTCCTTCCGGGCGCGGCGATGCCGAACAACCCGTTCACGAACGCTGCCACGAACCTCGACTTCTCGGCGGCCTTCGGTACCCCTCCGGCGACGGACGCGGCGGGTGGCGTCTCGCTGAACCTCGTTCCGAACGGTGGCGGTGTCGTCGATGCGTACGACATCACCGGTGAGGACGATGCCGGCGCTCTGCTCTCGCTGGTGCTGACGAACCAGTAAGACCTTGCCTAGGGTCTGAGATGCGACGGGGGAGCGGGCAACCGCTCCCCCGATCGCTTTTTGGGGGACAGGGCCACCGGCGGGGGAGAGCGGTCGCCCCGACCGGGCTCGTCAGGCCTCACCTCTCGTCACCACGGAACCCTAAGATCCAGCCGTCCGGCAGCCGAAAACCCCGAGAGACGGATTCCGCCCGCCCGGCCCGGCCGGGTGACGGCACGCTCATCGGAGGTTCTCGCTCATGGCAGCGCCGCTCATCGACGTCCGGGGGATCACCAAGGTCTTCCGGTCGGACCTCCTCAAGCGACCGAAGGAGGCACTCCGCGGAGTCGACCTCACGGTCCACGAGGGCGAGATCTTCGGCTTTCTCGGACCGAACGGCGCCGGGAAGACCACCACGATCAAGATCCTGCTCGGCCTCATCCGGCCGACGTCCGGCTCGGGCACGTTGCTGGGGCAGCCGTTCGGCAGCGTGGAGGCGCGCCGCGACCTCGGGTTCCTCCCGGACTCGCCGAACTTCTACCGGTACCTCACCGCGCGCGAGCTGCTGCGGTTCTTCGGTCGCCTGCACGACCTCGCGGCGACGGACCTGTCGCGCCGGATCGACGAGGTGCTCGACCGCGTGGGTCTCGCCGACGACGCGCGGGAGCGCCAGCTCCGCACGTACTCGCGCGGCATGCTGCAGCGCGTGGGCATCGCCGCCGCGATCCTGCACCGTCCGCGTCTCGTGATCCTGGACGAGCCGATGAACGGCCTCGATCCGCTGGGGCGGCACGAGTTCCGGGATCTCATCCTGCAGCTCAAGTCCGAGGGGATCACCGTGTTCCTGTCCTCGCACGTGCTCGCGGACATCGAGTCGACCGCCGACCGGGTGGCGATCCTGAACGAGGGCAAGGTGGTGCGGATCGCCTCCCTGAGCGAGATCCTCGCGACGGAGGAGCGATCGTACGAGATCGCGTTCGAGGTGGAGGCCATGGCCCTCGCCTCGTTCGCGCAGGGGCTGTCCTCGCTGAAGCCCGGTGCGCGCGGCTGGATCGCGAACGCCCGTGAGATGGACGAGGCGAACCGCGTGGTGCGGACGATCCTCGAGTCGGGCGGCAAGCTGTTCGCGTACCACCCGAGGCGTCTCTCGCTGGAGGACGTGTTCGTCCAGCACGTCGCCGCATCCCGGGAGACGAAGGCTCCCGCCGTCGCGACGAAGACGGCGCCGCCCGCCGCGGTGGAGGTGCACGAGCGCTCCGCGCAGGCCTCGAAGCGTTCTGAAAGCGGGGTGCATTCGTGATCCACACCTGGCTGCTCGCTCAGAACACGTTCCGGGAATCGCTGCGCGACCGACTGCTCAGCACGCTGATGTTCTTCGGCGGGATCTTCGTGTGCGCCTCCGTCGTGGTGGCTCCGCTCACGCTCGGGCAGCAGGACCGGATCATCCGGGACCTCGGTCTCTCCTCCGTGGCGATCTTCACGATCCTGATGATCGTGATGGTGGGGACGGGCATGGTCTACCGGGAGATCGAACGGAAGACGATCCACACGATCCTCACCCAACCGGTGGGGCGGCCGAGCTTCATCCTAGGCAAGTTCCTCGGTCTGTACGGCACGGTGCTCGTGGCGATCGCCACGCTCTCGGCGTTCTGGCTCGGGGTGGTGGGCCTGTTCGGCGGCGGCCTGCACCTCTACCTGTTCGAGGCCATCGCGATGGTCGCCATGGAGGCGGCGATCGTGACCGCGGTCGCGATCTTCTTCTCGTCGATCGCGTCGCCGCTGCTGTCCGCCGTGTTCACGTTCCTGGTGTGGATCTCGGGACACCTGGCGCACGACCTCAAGATGCTCACGGCCCGGGCGGAGAATCCGATCCTCGACTTCGTGGTCGAGGGGCTCTATCTCGTGCTCCCGTCGCTCCACCATTTCCACGTCCGGAACAACATCCTCTCGGGAGCGAACCTGAGTCAGGACCAGATGCTGTGGGGCTTCGCGTATTGCTGCCTGTACTGCATCGCGGTGCTGATCCTGACCGTGCTGGCGTTCGCGCGACGGGATTTCGAATGATCCGTCGCCTCCTGCTGATCACGGCGGCGCTGACGACCCTCACGGGGTCGTACTTCGCGGGCGCCCGGGCCGACGCCGGCAAGAACGCGTCGCGGGATCCGAACGACCTGATGTATCTCCCGGAAGGGGAGGTGCTGAAGACGCTGAGTCTCGGCCACACGAACCTGATGGCCGATCTCGTGTGGTTCCACGCGATCCAGTACTACGGCGAGCAGCGTCTCAGTACGCAGAACTACGATCAGACCGAGCGTCTGTTCCAGGTGATCTACACGCTCGACCCGACGTTCGTGGAGGCCACGCGCTTCGGCGCGCTGATCCTCTCGCAGGACGCCGGCAATCCGGAAGCCGCGTTGCGGCTGCTGGAGAGAGCGGAGCACGACGATCCGTCGCGGTGGGAGTATCCCTTCGACCGCGGCTTCATCCACCAGACCATCACGCGCGACATGAACGCCGCCGGCGACGCCTATCGTCGCGCCGCGTCGCTGCCGGATGCTCCGGACCTCGCGATCCGACTCGCCGGGATCTCGTTCGCGAAGCTCGGCGACCGGGACACCGCGCGCGAGATCTGGCGCTCGATCCTGCAGGACTCGGACAACGACTTCCTGTCTTCGCTCGCGGAGCGAAACCTCAAGAACCTCGACCTGGACGAGTTCGAGGAGCGGCTCACGGAGGCGGTCCACGCCTACCGCGACCGCACGGGGACCACGCCCACGAGTCTCGCGGAACTGCTGGCCGTCGGCATCCTGGACACGGTCCCGGCCGAGCCGTGGGGCGGACGCTGGCTCTGGGTTCCCGAGAACGACGAGGTCCTGTCCACGACCACGATCGACCGCCGCATGGCGACGGTGCGCAGCTACTTCGCCGGTCTCGCCGCGAACTACCGCCACAAGACGGGAGAGTGGCCGGATTCGCTCGGGGTGCTCGTGGACGAGGGCTTCTCCGAGAACCCGCCCTGGAGTCCGTGCGGACTCACGCTCGGCTGGAACCGCAGGAACGGTGACGTGATCTGGTCGCCGCCGTGGCCGCCGGTGGAGGACTCCACGCAGGGCGCATCGGAACAGGAGGCCTCATGAGTCCGGAAATGGTCGACTGCTTCCGTCATCCGATCTTCGTCGGCGTGCTCGGCGCGTTCATCGGCAGCTTCCTGAACGTGGTGATCCACCGCGTTCCGCTCAAGCGCTCGATCGTGCATCCGGGATCCGCGTGCCCGAAGTGCGGCCACCCGGTGCGACCCTGGGACAACATCCCCGTGCTCTCGTGGCTCCTGCTCCGTGGGCGGTGTCGGGACTGCAAGACCCCGATCCCGCCGCGGTACCCGCTGGTGGAGGCGCTGACCGGACTCCTGTTCGCGGGGAC
>JAGQIB010000371.1 GCA_020431545.1 Gemmatimonadota bacterium | reverse complement strand
GCGCGCGAGCAGCGCCGCGGCGGTCGATGCCGACTCCGGGTAGAGATAGACCTGCAGGGCGGTGTCGTCGTTCAGCACGCCGAGCGTGAGACGTCGATCCTCCCACCGCTGGGTGGCCCCCGCCCAGTTCGTGACGCGGCCCTGTTCGTCCCGGGGGCGGTCGTTCCAGCGGGACTCCACGACGGGAGCGTCGCGACAGCCGGAGAGCGCGACCGCGAGACCGAGCGACAGGATCCACGGCGCGCGGCCGAAAGAATGTCTCATCACGAACCTCCGGGAGGACGACTCGATCATCCTCGCATCCGGGTGTGGCAGAAGTATGGCGGGCCCGCGCGGTCCCTCGGAACCGACGGCCGTCAGATCCACTCGAGGATCGCGGGCTCCCGGTCCGAGCCGTCGCCGACGTTCACCGTGCCCGCCGGCTCGAAGAGCATGATCTCGACTTCCTCGCGCGCCACCGGACGATGCTCCACGCCGCGGGGCACGATGACGAATTCCCCGGGACCGAGTTCCACCGAGCCGTCGCGGAACTCGATCTCGAGGCGGCCGCGCACGACCCAGAACAGCTCGTCTTCCACCGCGTGCGAGTGCCAGTGGAACTCACCCAGGAGCTTGGCGAGCTTCACGTACTGACCGTTCAGCTCACCGACGATCTTCGGGTTCCACCGATCCTCGAACCGGCCCAGCTTCTCGGCGACGTTGACGACCTCGAACATGACTCCTCCTCGGCAGGGCCCTCCCGCGAGCGACCCCGGGGCGGGTCGCCTGCGGGGAACTTACCCTGTCCCGCGTCCATCGGCAGCCTCGGCCGGCAGTCGGCAGTCGACGTCGGCGGCCGATCGCAGCCCGGTGGGGACCCCGGCGACCCGATTCCCATCGACAAACTTTTCTCGACATTCTTACCCACGACCGGTGCTATGTTCCGCAAGTTCGGCCGCTCTTTGCCGGCTCGGAGGATCCGGCAGGCCGGGCGCCTTCGATACCCCGGGCGCCCCTCGGGGTCGGCTCCCTGCCGACTCATCCCGAACGGTCGCCCTGCGACACGCAACCGTGTCGCGGACAATTCGTTTGAGCCGATGTGCTCAAGGAGAAGCCATGAAGCGCCGCCACGCTACGTGGACTGGTCTGTTTGGTTTCGCTCTTCTCTCGCTCGTCGCCTCGTCCTCGCTCGCCGTTCCCTCGGCGCCCGACACGTACTTCCTGGACGAGAACGGTCTCGACTCCCCCGGCGTCCGCTGTGCCACCCACGTCCCGACCGACGCGGAGCTCGATCGCGTCTTCGGGGAAGTGAACCGCTGGCTGGCCGAGCACCCCGAGGACTTCTCGGGTCGCGCGATCACCACGATTCCCGTGGCCGTCCACGTCGTCCGGAGCAGTTCCGGCGCGTGGGACATCACCAACACGCAGATCAACAACCAGATCGCGGTGCTGAACGCCGCGTACGCGAACACGAACTTCCGCTTCTCCCTCTCGAGCGTCGATCGCACGAACAACACCGCTTGGTCGCAGCACACGATGGGATCCTCCAACGAGACCGCGATGAAGTCGGCTCTCGCGATCAGCCCGTCGACCACGTTGAACCTGTACTCGTGCAACATCGGCGGCGGCCTGCTCGGCTACGCCACGTTCCCGTGGATGTACGCGGAGAGCAGCTACATGCACGGTGTGGTCTGCCTGTACTCGTCTTTCCCGGGCGGTACGGCTGCTCCGTACAACCTGGGCGACACCGCGACTCACGAGGTCGGTCACTTCCTGGGCCTGTACCACACGTTCCAGGGCGGCTGCTCCGGCAACGGCGACTACGTCTCCGACACGCCGGCCGAGGCGAGCCCCGCGTACGGCTGCCCCACCGGGCGCAACACGTGCTCCGGCCCGGGCAACGACCCGATCACGAACTTCATGGACTACACGGACGACTCCTGCATGGACAACTTCACGTCCGGCCAGTCCGTGCGCATGGATCAGCAGATGGCCGCCTATCGCCCGAGCATGCTCGGCGGCGGCGGTTGCTCGCCGACGCCGGTCGCGAACTTCTCGGCCAGCACCACGTCGGGCGTGGCTCCGCTCGCGGTCTCGTTCACGGATACGTCCACGGGAAGCCCGTCGAGCTGGAGCTGGACGTTCGGGGACGGCGGCACCTCGTCGTCGCAGAACCCGAGCCACACCTACAGCACCGCCGGCACCTACACCGTGGGTCTCACGATCACGAACGCCTGCGGCAGTGACGCCGAGACGAAGTCGGGCTACATCACCGTGACCGGCTCCGGCGGCGGTGGCTTCACCACGATCACCTACGACGACTTCGAGAACGGCCTGGGCAGCTACACCGACGGCGGCTCCGACATGTCGCGCTACACCGGCGGCACGTACGCGTGGCAGGGGAACGCCGCGGCGGACATCCAGGACAACAGCGGTACCGCGTCGTCCTTCTACACCACGACCGGCCGCAACGTGACCGCGTACCAGACCATGGAAGTCGAGTTCTACTTCGTCGCCATCTCGATGGAGAACGGCGAGGACTTCTGGGTCCAGTACTACAACGGGTCCGCGTGGCAGACGGTCGCGTCGTACGCCGCGGGCACGAGCTTCAGCAACAACACATGGTACGTCGCCACCGTCACGATCCCGCGCTCGTCGTACAACTTCCCGACGAATGCGAAGATCCGCTTCATGTGCGACGCCAGCAACAACTCGGACGACGTCTACATCGATCAGATCACGTGGCGCGGCTCCTCCTCGTCCACGATCCCGGTCGATCGCCTGACGCCCGTGAGCATGGAGATCGCGCGCTCCGGCTTCTCGGCCGAGACCGGCGAGCTGTCGCTCGCGCAGAACCGCCCGAACCCGTTCGGCGGCTCCACCACGATCGAGTTCGCACTGCCGAACGCGTCGCACGTGAACCTCGCCGTGTACGACGTCACGGGCCGGCGCGTCCTCACGCTCGTGGACGAGACGCGCTCCGCCGGCACGCATCGCGTGGATGTGCAGGGCCACAGCCTCACGCCGGGCGTGTACTTCTATCGCCTGGTCACGGAGGAAGGTACGGCGCAGCGGAAGATGATCGTTCTCGAGTAACGTCGAGGCGATCGCTGGGAACTGGCCGCCCCGGGGCTTCGGCTTCGGGGCGGCTTTCTTGTGCGCCCTCTGGGTGCGCCTTGTCGGTCTCGGTCCGGGCCTCGGGGAGTCC
>JAGQIB010000370.1:3821-8608 GCA_020431545.1 Gemmatimonadota bacterium | reverse complement strand
CTGCAGCGGGATCTCCTCTCCCGTCTCCGACGTATCCGTCGCATCGTCCGCGATGGCGAGTTCCTCGGGGGCCACGAAGACGATGCGATCGTCCGGCGCGTGGTACCCGAGCCCCCAGAACAGGCGCGCGGCCACCGCGCCCGCGGCGGTCGCGACGACGGGCGTGCCGGCCTTGTCGAGCTTGCAGATGTAGCGGACGCCGCGCGCGTCCTCGATCACGAAACCGGGGTTGCGGCCGCCGCTCTTCATCCCCGTGATCTTCCAGGGGCGGAACGCCTCCGGTCCGGGGTCGTCGCCACCGGGCCCCTGCGCGATCCGCTCCGGCGAGAGCACGCCGCGATCTTCCCACCACGACGAGGAGGGGACGTCGCCGAGGCGGTTCACGTCGCGGGCCGGTCCCGCCGGGACGGGGTCGAGGCGCAACCGCATCTGCCGCGGTCCGAAGTTGTCGAGGTGATGCGAGAGTCGATAGAACTCGTGCTCGGCCGGTTCCGGCATGTCCGCCGTGTCGTCGATCCGCGTGACGGCCGGCGCATCCGTGAAGCGTGGGGGCGCGCTCGCGCAACCGGACAGGAACGCGGCCGCGAGAAGACCGGGAAGGAGGCGGCGCGCCGTCAACGTCGCCTCCGGGACTCGCGATCGAACAGGACCTCGGTACTCAGGGCGAACTCGAAGCCTTCCGGCCCATGCGCCGCGTGCGCGCGGAACCCGTACGGTCCGCCGAGCACGTAGGCGAAGCCCAGGCCGACCGACGGATCGACGTCCGCGAGGCGGAGCTCGTCGGCCCGCGGGGCGACCGTGCCCCAGTCCACGAACAGACTTCCGAACATCCGGGTGGACACGGGATACCCGTACTCGGCCGTGAGCACGAGGCCGGTCCGATCCGTGAATCGATCCGATCCGTAGCCCCGGAGGTCGTGACGCCCGCCGAGGCGAACGAGCTCGGGGAACGGCACCGCGTCGGGATCGTCGCTGACCACGCCCTCCGCGAGCACGCGGAACGCGAGCGTGCGGGTCTTGCGCCAGACGGGGAATCGCGTGTGCGCCTCCACGAGCCAGTGACGGTAGTCCGCGTCTCCGGAAGACGTCGCGTGGTCGGTGCCGCCGAGCGCCCGGACGAACCAGCCGCGCGGGAAGAAGACTCCCGGCCGGCGCGTGTCCCACCGCGCCTCCGCCTCCACCCCGACGTAGTCGCTCCGTCGGGCGGCGGCGAACAGTTCCGGGAAGGCCGCGGCGTTCTCGGAGTCGGCGGAGAGCGCCTCGTGGCGAGCGAAGCCGGTTGTGGTGACCTGGAGCGCCTTTCCCGGCCGGAGCGTGAGCGAGAGCTCTCCGAGCACGCGACGGCGATCAGCCTCACGCTCCTCCTCGGGGCTGGCGGGGCCGAGTCCGTGGAACGGACGCTGAGACTCGTTCTCGAGGCGCGCGAGGCCGGACCACTGCAACTTCCTCGGCGGGCCGACCCACTGGAACGCGAGCAGATTGTCCGTGTCGGAGAGATACCCGCCGCCGAGACGCAGGCGCGCTCCGGCCGTGGGCCAGTCCTCCGACGTCGCGTCGATGCCCACGAGCGAGAAACCGACACTCGATTCGTAGCCGAAGGAAATCGTGGAAGTCACGGGGCCGCGCGAGTACCCGAAGCGGAGCAGGCTCGCGAGACGACTCAGTGCGTGCGCGCGATCCTCCGCCTCCGCCACCTTCACCAGGGGCCACGTCGCGACCCGCATCGCGACGTAGGGAGGAAACAGCAGGGTTCTTCCCGCCCACCACAAGCCGGACGCGTGGCGAGGAATCTCGGTCTCGGTCCCGCGGAGGACGGCGACGGAGTCCGCCGACACGACGGTGGCGGCAGTGCCGACATCGCCGGCCGCCGCCGCCGGGACCGGCGCGGTGCCGATCGCGACACCGACCGCCAGAATGGCGCCCTGGAGCCAGTTCGACCGAGATCGCGGGGGCAACGCATCCTCCTCGAATCGAGCGCGTGCGGCATTCTCGGCGGGCTGAAGGAATCCCGTCAAGTCGCGCGAGTGCGGGAATCTCTCGGAGAAGAACGGCATCGAAGGGGCAGCGTGGTCCTCGCTCCCTCCGCCTGGGCCGGGGCCCGACGTTGAAGGCCGAGGGACCCGGCGGTAGGATTGCCTCCATGCACGACGCCCACACCCTCGAGGTCCTTCCGCGCCCCACCCCCACGACGGACTCCTCCGAGGCCGCGTTCGCCCGTTTCGACGAACGCACGCGGCGCGACGCGGAGCGCTCGCTCTCGCTCGCCGCGTTCACGTACGCGGTCGCCTACACGCTCGCCTTCGGCACGAGCGTGCTCATCGAACGCGCCGCCCCCGGAATGCCGCTGCCTCCGCTCCGCGTCTTCATCGTGGCAAGCATCTCCATCGCCTCCGGAATCGCCATGGGGATCATCGCCCGGCGGGGCAATCTGCCGCCGGTTCGCTTCGAGCCGCTCGCCGTCACGTTCGGCGTACTCGCCTCGCTCGGCATCGCGGCCGGCGCCCACAACTGGCGGGCCGCGATCGAGCAAGGGGTGCTCGGATCCGGATTGTGGATCGGCGTGTGGGTGATCTCGTTCCCGAACCTCGTCACCCTCTGCCCTCGCAGCGTGCTCCGCCTGGGTCTGCTCTCCGCCCTCACGTTCCCGGTGATGTACCTGGTGTCGCTCCCGAGCGAAGGCTTGCCGATCATCGACGGCCAGCCGAGCGTGCGCGCCCCGATCATGTTCCTCGCCCAGCTCGTGATCCCGATCCTGATCTGCACCGGCATCGCGACGTTCATGGCCGTCCGCCTGTTCCGCCTCGCGCACGACGTGTCGCGCGCTCGCCGACTCGGCAACTACCAGCTCGCGGAGCGGATCGGACAGGGGGGCATGGGCGAGGTGTGGCGGGCACAGCACCGACTGCTGGCGCGTCCCGCCGCCGTGAAGCTGATCCGGGGCGGCGCTCCGGGCTCGGACGGTGGGCCCTCCGAGACCGCGGTCCGGCGCTTCGAGCGCGAGGCCCGCGCGACCGCGGCCCTCACGTCTCCGCACACGGTGGCGCTCTACGACTTCGGCCGCACGAACGAGGGCGGCTTCTACTACGTCATGGAGCTGCTGGAAGGGATGGACTTCCGTCGCCTCGTGGACGCGACGGGGCCGCTCCCCTCCGCGCGCGTCGTCCATCTGCTTCGCCAGGTCGTCGCGTCGCTCGGCGACGCGCACGAGAGCGGACTCGTACACCGCGACATCAAGCCCGCGAACCTGTACCTGTGCCGGCGCGGGCTCGTTTTCGACTTCGTGAAGGTGCTGGATTTCGGACTCGTGAAGGGATCGCCCGAGGGCGACCCCACGCGCCAGCTCACGGTGGAAGGCACCGCGAGCGGCACTCCCGGCTTCATGGCGCCGGAACTCGCGATCGGAAGCCCGCACGTGGACGAACGGTGCGACCTCTACGCGGTGGGCTGTGTCGCGTACTGGCTCCTCACGGGGCGGCTCGTGTTCGAGGGACCGAACGCCGTCTCGATCCTGCTGCAGCACGCGAAGGAGTCCCCGGTGCCGCCGTCGCAGATTGCGGAGCTGCCGGTGGATCCCGAGCTGGAACGCCTGATCCTCGATCTCCTCGAGAAGAAGCCCGCCGATCGCCCGTCCAGCGCGCGCGAGGTCGATCGAAGGCTCGCGGCCATCGAGACCCGCGAGGGCACCTGGTCCCAGGATCACGCGGAGCGCTGGTGGCACGCGCATCTGCCGCACCTGACCGGCTCGCCCGTTCCCGCGCCCGCGCTCGATCCGCTCGCCACGGCATCGTGACCTCGAACGCGTCGCGCATGGACACCGCCGTCCGGTTCGCGACGGTGTGCGCGTTCCTGCTCGTGGCCCAGCAGGTCGCGGCCAAGGCGGTCCGTGACACGCTGTTCCTGACCCAGTTCGACGTGACGTTGTTGCCGCGCATGATCGTCACCGCCTCGATCGCCTCGATCCTCGCGGTGCTCGGTTCGTCCCGCGCGCTCACGCGATTCGGACCGCATCGAATGCTTCCCCCCGCCCTCGTCACGAGCGCGGTGCTGCAGCTCCTGCTCGTGTTCGTGCAACCGTACGCCCCGGGGCTCGTGGCATTCCTGCTCTACCTGCACGTGTGCATCTTCGGTGCGGTCCTGATCTCGTGGTTCTGGTCCATGCTCAACGAGGGACTGGATCCGAGCACCGCGCGACGTCGGGTCGGACGCATCGCGGGCGGCGGCACGTTCGGGGGCCTCGTCGGCGGACTCCTCGCCGAGCGCATCGCCGCGACGTGGACGACGTCCGCCCTGCTGCCCGCGCTCGCGGCGCTGCACGGCGTCGCCGCGTGGCTCGCCTGGACGACGTCGCGTTCGCTCGACGTTCGTCTCCCGGCACCTTCGGCCCCGGCTCCGAATCGGTCCGGGCTGCGCGTGCTCGCCGAGGTTCCCTACCTGAGACAGCTCGGGTGGCTCGTGGCGGTCGGCACCGTGGCCGCGACGCTTCTCGACTACGTCTTCAAGGCACGCGCCGCCGCCGCGCTCACGGACGCCGGGCTGCTGCGTTGCTTCGCCCTGTTCTACACCGCCACGAGTCTGGGTTCGTTCGTGCTGCAGTCCGCGCTCACCCGTCGCCTCCTCGAGCGCGGCATCGCGACGACGGCCGCCTCCCTCCCCGCCGTGGTCGCGGCCGGTGGCGCGATCGCGCTCGCCTTTCCCACGTTCCTGGTGACGACCGTGGCGCGGGGACTGGAAGCCGCGGTGCGGAGCTCGCTGTTCCGGTCGAGCTACGAGCTGTTCTACACGCCGGT
>JAGQIB010000370.1:3335-3772 GCA_020431545.1 Gemmatimonadota bacterium | reverse complement strand
GGGCCGGCGACGCGCTCGGCGGCGGCGTGATCCAGGGAGTGCTGCTCCTGACCGCGGCGACGGGCCTCGGAACGTCGCCGACCGGCGCCACCACGACCATCCTCCTGGCCCTCGCCGTAGCGCTCGGACTGGCGGGATTGCTGATCGCGCGGCGACTGGATCGGGGCTACACGGGCGCCCTCGAGGAGAGCCTGCTGGACCACGGCCGCCCGTCCGGCACGCCGACCGCCGCCGCGCTCGAATCGCACTCCATGTTCTTCCCCACGCTCACCCAGCTCGACTCGTTCGCCATCGCTCCCGAGCTCGAGGACGCGCTGGAGTCGATCGCGCCGGACGACGCCCCGCCGCCGACCGAGGGCGGAGAAGAGCCCCGACCGGTCGATCCGCGGCGCCGGCTCCTCGACGACCTCCGGAGTCGACGGCCCGAGCGCGTGAAG